>MIAA01000013.1:26409-41446 GCA_001830425.1 Rhodospirillales bacterium RIFCSPLOWO2_02_FULL_58_16 | reverse complement strand
GGGCGACGAGGCGGTGAGCCGCCATTTCGTGGCGCTGTCCGTCAACAAAAAGGCGGTGGCGGAGTTCGGCATCGACAAGGCGAACATGTTCCGCTTCTGGGACTGGGTAGGCGGGCGCTATTCGCTGTGGTCGGCCATCGGCCTGTCGGTCGCCGTGGTCGCCGGCATCGAACGCTTCGAGGAATTGCTGGAAGGCGCTTACGCCATGGATCGCCATTTCCGTGAAGCGCCGCTTTCATCCAACATGCCGGCGATCATGGCCCTTGTCGGAATCTGGAATTCCAACTTTCTCGGCGCAGACGCCCATGCCGTGCTGCCCTACGACCAGTATCTGAGACGCCTGCCCGCTTACCTGCAACAGGCCGACATGGAAAGCAACGGCAAGCGCGTGACAACGGACGGCGTCGCCGTTGATTACGACACCGGCCCTGTTATCTTCGGCGAACCCGGCACCAACGGACAGCACGCCTTCTACCAGCTTCTCCACCAGGGAACGCGGCTGGTGTCCTGCGACTTCATCGCCGCCGCCGAGAATCATAACGCGGGAGCCGAGTATCACGCCATCCTGCTGGCCAACTTCTTCGCCCAGACCGAGGCGCTGATGCGGGGCAAAACGGAAGGCGAGCCGCCCCACAAGACGTTCCCCGGCAATCGCCCCACCAACTCAATTCTGGTGCGTCGCTTCGACCCCCGCACGCTGGGCATGCTGCTCGCCCTCTACGAGCATAAAATATTCGTTCAAGGCGCAATCTGGCGCATCAACTCGTTTGATCAGTGGGGGGTGGAATTGGGCAAGCGGCTGGCCCAGGTCATTCTTCCCGAACTGATGACCGGGGAACCGGTGGAAAGCCACGACTCCTCCACCAACGGCCTCATCAATCACTACAAGCGCCTGAAAGCGACGTAGTCGTGACCATCATCCGCCGTCTGCCCGAAAATCTGGTCAACCGCATCGCCGCCGGCGAGGTGGTGGAAAGGCCGGCCTCGGCGGTCAAGGAGTTGGTGGAAAACAGCATCGACGCCGGGGCGTCGCGCATCGCAATCATCATGAAGGACGGCGGGCGCATCCTGATTTCGGTCACCGACGACGGCCTGGGCATGAGCGCCGATGAACTGGAGCTGGCGGTGGAGCGTCACGCCACTTCCAAGCTGGCCGACGATGACCTGATCCGCATTTCCACCCTCGGCTTTCGCGGCGAGGCGCTGCCTTCCATCGGCGCCGTCAGCCGGCTTTCCATTGTCAGCCGTCCGCCCGGCGCCTCCTCCGCCTGGGCCATTTCGGTGGAGGGCGGCGCCAGGGGCGCGGTCCGGCCGGCGGCGATGGGTCCGGGAACCCGCGTCGAGGTCCGCGACCTGTTTTACGCGACCCCGGCCCGACTCAAGTTCCTGAAAGCTCCGCGCACCGAGTTCGGCCACGCCGTCGAGACCATCAACCGTCTGGCCATGGCCCATCCCGAGATCGGCTTTACCCTGAACGACGGCGTACGCGACGTTGTCAAGCTGGCCGCCGCTCAGGGCCGACTGCTTGACGCCCGCCTGGAAAGACTGAGCGCCGTCATGGGCCGCGATTTTGCCGACAACGCCCTGCCCGTTGACGCCGAGCGGGAAGGCCTGCGCCTCAGCGGGTATGTCGGATTGCCGACGCTGAACCGGGGCAACGCCTCCATGCAGTTCCTGTTCGTCAACAATCGCCCGGTGCGCGATAAACTGTTGTACGGGGCGGTGCGCGGGGCCTACAGGGATTTCCTGGCGGCGGATCGTTACCCGCTGGCGGCGCTGTTTCTGGATGTCCCGCCCGAGATGGTGGACGTCAATGTCCATCCGGCCAAGACCGAGGTGCGTTTCCGCGACGCCGGCATGGTGCGCGGGTTGATCGTCGGCGCCGTCAGCCAAGCCCTGGCCGGAGCCGGACACCGCACTTCGACCATAATCTCAACGGCGGCTCTCGGCGCCGCCCGGCCATGGCCGACGCCCTATCATCCGTCTCGCGGCATGGCCGAAAGGTCTGCCGCTTTCCATGCCCCTCTGCCCCATCTGAAAACGACGCCCCAGGCCCCGGCCATGGTTGAGGAGACGCACGGGAATTACCCCCTGGGGGTGGCGCGGGCGCAGATACACCGGACCTATATAGTCGCCCAGAGCGACGACGGCATCATCATCGTCGATCAACACGCGGCTCACGAGCGGCTGATCCATGAACAGATAAAGAAGGCGTCGGCCAACGGCGGAGCGCCTCGCCAGGGATTGCTGATCCCCGAAGTGGTGGAACTGGACGAAGCCGCCGTTTCCCGCCTTGCCGCCCACGCCGATGAATTGCTGGCGCTGGGCCTGGCCGTCGAGGCTTTCGGTCCCGGCGCCGTGGTGGTGCGCGAGGCTCCGGCCATGCTCGGCGAGGCCGATCTTCAGGGGCTGGTCAAGGATCTGGCCGACGATCTGGCGGAGTTCAGCGAGGCGTTAGCCTTCAAGGAGCGCCTGGGCAAGGTGGCGGCGACCATGGCCTGCCACTCCAGCGTACGCGCCGGGCGCGCGCTCAACGGCGAGGAAATGAACGCCTTGCTGCGCGAGATGGAGGCGACGCCTCACTCCGGCCAATGCAGCCACGGCCGCCCCACCTATGTGGAGCTGAAACTGGCCGACATCGAAAAACTGTTCGGCAGAAGATGAACTGCTGATATGATCGCCGCATGCGGGTGTAGTTCAACGGTAGAACGAAAGCTTCCCAAGCTTTAGGCGGGGGTTCGACTCCCCTCACCCGCTCCATTACAGTAACCTCCCCCAACCCCTCCTTGGTAAGGAGGGGATAAAAGTTCCTCAGTCACTCCACCGGAGGCGAGGCCATGACCGAAAACGCCGGTCCCCTAAGCGGAATTCGCATCCTCGACCTGAGTCGGGTTCTGGCCGGGCCTTACTGCACCCAGCTTCTCGGCGATCTCGGCGCCGATGTCATCAAGATCGAAAAGCCGGGCGTCGGCGACGAAACCCGCCGCTGGGGTCCGCCCTACCTCAAGGGCAAGGACGGCGCGGATACCTCGGAAAGCGCCTACTACCTGAGTTGCAACCGCAACAAACGCTCGGCGGCCATCGACATCTCCAGACCGGAAGGAAGCGCCCTGGTCCGTCGTCTGCTGGCGTCCTGCGACGTTCTGATCGAGAATTTCAAGGTCGGAGGATTAAAGAAATACAGCCTGGACTACGAAGGACTGAAGGGCGATTTCCCACGGCTTGTTTATTGCTCGATTACGGGCTTCGGCCAGACCGGGCCTTACGCCGGGTTTCCCGGCTATGACTTTATCGCCCAGGGGATGGGCGGGATCATGGACGTCACCGGCGCCGCCGACGGCCCGCCGACCAAGACCGGCGTCGCCATCGCCGACATCATGTGCGGGATGTACGCCTCGACCGCCGTCCTTGCGGCGCTTCACCGGCGTGACCGGGAAGGCGTCGGCCAATACATCGACCTGTCGTTGCTTGATACCCAGGTGGCGTGGCTGGCCAACGTCGGGGTTAATTATTTAACGTCGGGGGAGGCGCCGGTTCGCCTCGGCAACGCTCATCCCAATATCGTCCCCTACCAGACGTTCGAGGCAAGCGACGGCCCCTTCATCCTTGCCGTCGGCAACGACGCTCAATTCAGAACATTCTGCGGGTTCGCCGGGAGATCGGAACTGGCGGATGACGAACGCTTTGCCGTTAACGCCGAACGGGTGCGCCGCCGCCGAACGCTGATCCCCATCCTCGAAGAAATAATCAGGCGCCGTCCCCGCCGCCATTGGCTTGACGGCCTGACCGATCTGAACGTGCCTTGTGGTCCGGTCAATGCCGTCCCGGAAGTTTTCAACGACCCCCAGGTCATCCACCGTGAGATGGCGATAGCCATGACTCACCCTCTGGCCGGGAACGACGCCGTAAACCTGATCGGCAACCCGATAAAGTTGTCGGGGAGCAAGACGAACTACCGCCGTCCGCCGCCGACGCTCGGCGAGCATACGGATGAGGTGCTGACGGAGCTTCTCGGCATGGACGGCGACGAATTGGCGAAATTGCGCGCCGGGGGAGTTATCTGAGGGCGGCGGCGTTGCGGGCCAAGGCTTCGACAGCCGGCCAATCGCCGGCGCCAACCGCCTCCGCCGGCGCGACCCATGAGCCGCCGACGCAGATCACGTTGTCCAGGGCCAGATAGTCTTTCGCTTTGACGGCGGTAATGCCGCCGGTTGGGCAGAACAATATGCGCGGCAAGGGCGAGGCGAGCAGTTTCAGACAGGCGACGCCGCCGATCGCCTCGGCGGGAAAGAATTTCTGCAAGCGATACCCTCGTTCAAGCAGGGCCATGGCCTCGGAAGCCGTCGCCGCTCCCGGCAGAAGCGGAAGAGCGTAATCGTCGGCGGCATCAAGCAACTTTGGCGAACTGCCGGGAGAGACGGCGAACCTGGCGCCGGCCTTTTCCGCCGCCGCCAATTGCTCGGCGTCAAGGACGGTGCCGACGCCGGGAACCGCGCCTTCGACTTCTTCGGCGATGGCCCTGACCGCATCAAGCGCCCCCGCCGTGCGCAGAGTCACCTCGATGGCCTTGAGTCCGCCGGCGACCAGGGCGCGGGCGAGAGGCGCCGCCGTCTTCGGGTCATGGACAATCAGCACCGGAATAACCGGAGCGAGTCTGAGAATTATCTCCAGGACATCCTGCTTGTGATTCATTCCACGTCTCCGAATACGCTTGCGCCGCGCTCGGCGCTGCCGACGGCGGCGCGGAAGGCGGCGAACAATTCCCGGCCTGTTCCAAAGCCGCTTGCCGCCGGGTCATGGCCTGCCGGCGTACGCGCCGCCCATTCTTTATCATCGACCAGCACATCCAGCTTTCCGGCGATGCTGTCGAGGCAAATCATGTCGCCGTCACGCACCTTGGCGATGGCTCCGCCGTTCGCCGCTTCGGGGGTTACATGAATCGCCGCCGGGACTTTGCCGGAGGCGCCGGACATCCGTCCATCGGTGACCAGCGCCACCTTGTAGCCGAGGTCTTGAATGATGCCGAGGGCGGGAGTCAGCTTGTGCAATTCCGGCATTCCGTTGGCTCGCGGCCCCTGAAAACGAACGATGCCGACGAAGTCGCGATTGAGCTTGTTCGCCTTGAAGGCGGCCAGCAGGTCTTCCTGGGAGTCAAAGACGACAGCCGGCGCCTTGACGGCGCGGCAACCGGGCGCAAGCGCCGAGGTCTTGATAACGGCGCGACCGATATTTCCGGAAAGAATCTTGATGCCGCCGTCGGCCTGAAACGGATCGGAGACGGGCCGAAGAATATTTTTATCATGGCTGCGGGACGCGGCCTTGGTCCAGCGGACGACTCCTTTGCCGTCGATCTTCGGTTCCGTGCGATAGCCGTCAAGCCCGGTTCCCCATACCGTTCGCACATCCTGATGAAGAAGACCGGCATCCAGCAATTCGCCGATCACGAAACCCATGCCGCCGGCGGCATGGAAGTGATTGACGTCGGCGGGGCCGTTCGGATAAACGCGGGCCAGTAACGGCACGACCTCGGAAAGGGCCGAAAAATCATCCCAGTCAAGCCGGATTCCCGCCGCCGCCGCCATGGCGACAAGGTGAAGCGTATGGTTGGTCGAGCCGCCGGTGGCAAGGAGTCCGACCACGCCGTTGACTATCGCCTTCTCGTCGATCATTTCGCCGACCGGAGTGTAGTTATCGCTTAACGCTGAAATGGCCAGCGCCCGCTTGGCGGCTTCCTTGGTCAGCGCGTCGCGCAGCGGCGTATCGGGATTGACGAAAGAGGCGCCGGGAAGATGAAGGCCCATGATCTCCATCAACATCTGGTTGGAATTGGCCGTGCCGTAAAAGGTGCAGGTTCCCGGCCCGTGATAGGATTTGGCTTCCGCCTCCAGCAGCTTGTCCCTGCCGATCTTGCCTTCGGCGTAAAGTTGGCGGACCTTGGCTTTTTCGTCATTGGGGAGACCGGAAGGCATCGGCCCGGCGGGCGCGAAGACCGCCGGCAAATGGCCGAAGCTGAGGGCGGCGATCACCATCCCCGGCGCGATCTTGTCGCACACGCCGAGGAAAATCGCTCCGTCGAACATATTGTGGGAAAGCGCGACCGCCGCGCTCATGGCGATCACGTCGCGGGAAAAGAGCGACAGTTCCATCCCGGCCTGACCTTGGGTAACGCCGTCGCACATGGCGGGGACGCCGCCGGCCACCTGGGCCACTCCTCCCGCCTCCCGCGCCGCCTCCTTGATAAGTCGGGGAAAGCGTTCAAACGGCTGATGGGCGGACAGCATGTCGTTATAGGCGGTGATAATGGCCAGGTTCGGCGCCGCGTCTTCCCTGAGCGCGGCCTTGTCGGCAACGCCGCAGGCGGCGAACCCGTGCGCAAGATTGCCGCAGGAAAGAACCTTACGGCCCACTCCTGATTTATTGGCGGCGCGGATGCGATCCAGATAGGCGGCGCGCGCATAGCGGCTGCGCTCCGCCATCTTGTTCGTGACTTCCCTGACTCGGTCGTTAAGCGCCATGGCTCATTTATCCTTGTGGTGCGTAATAGACGGCAAGCGGGCGAACGACATTTCGCAATACGGCGCGGATCGGCATTTCTTCAATCGGGCCGTCGCCGAGCGCGGCTTCCAGCACTCGCGCCCTACCCGCTCCTTCAATATGCAGGTAAAGTGATCGCGCCGCCAGCAATACGGGAAGGGTGAGCGTGATGCGCGGCTCGTTTGCGCCCTCGGCCCGCAAGGCGACAACCAGATGTTTTCCGACCGGATTGATCGCCTCGGCCAGGGCGTCGCCTCCCGGAAAGTACGACGCGGTGTGACCGTCGGCCCCCATGCCGATAACCGCCGCGTCAAACGGCAGGGACAAGGAAGCTATTTTGCGTCTGACCTCGTCAAGCCCCTGTTCCGGGCTTTCTACGTCTACATGGAGGCCGGTGAAAGACGCCGCCGCCGCGCGACCGCACAGCAGATTTTCCCGCACCAGCCGTTCATTGGAGCGTTCATCGGTCGCCTCCACCCATCGGTCATCGACCAACGTCACCATCACCTTCGACCAATCAACGGCGCGGCGACCGAGTTCAATCAGGAAGCGCTTGGGCGTTACACCGCCGGAAACGGCCAGCACGGCGTTTCCCCGCGCCTTGATTGCGGCGGCGAGGTCGGAGCCGACCGCTTCGGCCAGCGCCTCGGCCAACTCCTCGCCGTCGGCAAAATTGTGGCGGACAAGATTAACGTCCATGCCCGTTATTCTTCATGCCAGGTGCGTCCGTCCCGCTCGATAAGGGCGATTGAGGCGCTCGGTCCCCAGGTTCCCGCCGTATATAATTTAGGCGCGTCGCTGCGCGCCGCCCAGGCGGCGAAAATCGGATCGATCCAGTCCCATGCCGCCTCGACTTCGTCGCGGCGCATGAAAAGCGTCGCGTCGCCCCGGATAACGTCCATCAACAGGCGTTCGTAGGCGTCGGGGCAGCGAACGCGAAACAACTGAGCGAAACTCATGTCCAGCGGAACATACTTGAGGCGCATGGTGCTCGGTCCCGGATCCTTGATCATCAGCCAGAGTTTTACGCCTTCGTTCGGCTGAAGCCGAATGACCAGCTTGTTGGCGAGGGCCTGTCCCGCCGTTTCACCGAAGATGGAATGGGGAACCGGTCGAAAGGTAATGATGATTTCCGACAAATGGGCGGCCATGCGCTTGCCGGTTCGCAAATAGAACGGCGTCCCCGCCCATCGCCAGTTATCAATATCCGCCCTGATCGCCACGAAGGTCTCGGTCAGGCTGTTTTGCGCCTTGATCTCATCCGCGTAGCCGGGAACCGCGCCGCCGCCGGAAGCGCCGGTCGAATATTGGCCGCGCACGGTGAATTGTCCGGTCCTGGCCTCATTGAAGGGGCGAAGCGCCTTCAGCACCTTAAGCTTTTCGTCGCGGACGGTATTGGCGTCGGCCAGCATGGGCGGCTCCATCGCCACCAGACAGAGAAGCTGCAACAGGTGATTTTGCAGGATATCGCGCAAAGCGCCGACGGTGTCGTAAAAATCACCCCGGCCCTCGACGCCGATCAATTCGGCGACCGTTATCTGGACATGATCGATATGGGCGGCGTTCCACAGCGGCTCGAACAGCGCGTTGGCGAAGCGCAGCGCCATCAGGTTTTGCACCGTCTCCTTGCCCAGATAGTGGTCGATGCGGAAAATCTGATGCTCTTTGAAGAACGCGCCGACCGCCTCGTTGATGGCGTGGGCCGTCGCCAGGTCTTTTCCTATCGGCTTTTCAAGGACGATGCGGGTGCGCTCGTTGACCAGACCGGCGGCGCCGATGCGCCGGCAGATTTGCCCATAGATGTCCGGCGTGACGGCAAGGTAAAAAGCTCTGACTTTATTCTCGCCGGCCGCCAGAACCTGCGCAAGGTCGGCCCACCCGGAATCGCTCATCGCATCGACCGGAATGAAGAAAACCTGACTTAGGAAACAAGCCAGCGATTTCTCGTCGCGGTCATTGTCGCCGACAAAGCGTTTTAACGCGGCCAAGGCCTGTTCCCTGAAGTCCTCGCTGGTCAGGTTACGGCGGGAAACGGCGATGATCCTGCTGGCGCCGTCGATTTGTTGGCCCCGATAGCGGTGATAAAGCGCGGGCAACAGCTTGCGCAACGCAAGATCGCCGGCGCCGCCGAATACGACAAGGTCAAACGTATCGACGGGAAGAAGCTGACTCGTCGCCATGGCTGTTAACCTATCCGGAGGAATCTCCCGACATTGTATTTCATGGAACCCGCTTTTCCGTCAACGATTCCGTAACGACGGCGATCAGGCTCGCCAAAAAGACAAGAAACGGCACATGCATCATGTCGGCGTATCGGGTTAACGGCGGCGTCACCATGACGATCAGCACCACGAAAGCCTGTATGGTGAGGCCAAGATAGGCGGCCGCCTGAATTCCCGGCCCCAGGCTGAGCGTAAACGGAGCCATGATCATGAACGCGAAGCTTCCCCCCAGGATGAAGACGGTCAGGTATGGGAATATGCGGTCAAGTTTATTTGACAGGTAATCGAAGTAGCGAAATTGGGATACTACCTTGTCTTCATTAAAGACGCGGTTGTTATGCTTTTCTATTGCCTGAACGTAGACATCAAGGGATTCAAGGCCTTTTAACACGGGAGCATAATTGCTGTATTTTCCTTCTTCCCAATTAATCATCTGATACAGGACAAGGCGGCCGATGTTGCCGTTGGCGATAAAGATGTCGCCGCGCCAGAAATACTTGTAATTATCAAAAACCCAGCGGACATATTCCAAAGGATGACGCATGACGGCGTTAATCGAAATCTCCAAAAGAGCGTCATTGGCCATGATTGTCGCCTTGACGGGAGAAGACGCCTGTTCCGGGCGCGTCCTTGATATGTAGTCGATGGCGCCTGCTATTACATTACGCTGAACCTCTGCGGACCGGGATATTACCGCCGAGAGACCATTGTCCGCCGCCGCCACCGCCTGCCGGTAGCCGGATAATTTTCGGTAAAGTTCAGCGGAGAGTTCAGGGTAAGCATAAGAGGAGTCGGGTTCGATCAAGTGGGCGACATGCACGGCCATCGCCATTCCCGCCACCGACTCGGCGGAGAAATTTCCGCGAAGGGCGAAATTTGCCGCTTTTTGCGCCGTCATGACGACGGCGACCGTCGCCGCCACCGCCAGCAGGCACGATATTCTCTTTCTGGCCGTCAGAACGGTGAGGAAGATGAGAGGGGCAAACAAAAAGTAACCGTCGGGACGGACGGTGGCGGCGAGGCACACGGTGGCGGCCGCTACGGCGAGCAAGGGGAGGGATCGGGATTTCAATGCCAGCAATGCAAACCCCAGGTGGATAATTATCATTGACGCAAACAGACTCTCGGCCATCAATATCCGGCTGTAAAAAAGCACTGATCCGTCCATAAGCGCCGCTCCGCCCACGGCCAGCGAAATCAGGAACCGCCCGAACGCCCGATGCAGGGCGTAAGCGAGAAAAAAGATGGAAGCGATATAAAGGCCGACCTCAAAACCGATGGTATAGGAAAAATCGCCGAACATGGCTTTGGTCGCGGCGAGCAGAATTTCGTAGCCGATGGTTCTGAGCGGATGAAAATCAACAAAGAACTGGGTGTCCCTGGTAAAGAGCGGCGCCTGGGGGACGAAAAGGACGAAGGTGTAGAACGTATAAACCGCCACCGGAAAAAGCATAACGACGGAGGAAAACGGTCGGGCGTCAAGCCATGCCGGCCATTTCCGTGAATGCCGCGCCAGGCTCCGCATCCACCCGTTTCCCCCTTCCAGCCACGAAAACGCCGCCGCCGGAAGCAAGGCGGCCGCCACAAGCCACCAGGCGGCGGCAACCGGATAGCGAATTCGATAGGTCTTTTGGTTGCTCCTCGGGTCGGAGTTGTCGCTCGTCGAGAACAGGAGATCTTTGTTGCGCCAGTGGGAATAAGCTCCTTTCCCGAAACGTCTGATCCGATCATGCAGGGCGTGAGGAGGCCCCAGGGTTAATGTTGTGATATTTCCGGCGTCGGATTTTGCGTCCTCAAACAGCATTAGGCGCGACTGTCGAAGGCCGAAAAAATCATCGCCGGGAATAGATAAATAAGCGGGAGCGTTAAAAGGCGCCCTGAACGCCGATCCTTCGGCGGCGCTGATATCCGCTACGGAAATTATGCGTTCGTTTTCGATGAATCCGAGATGCGTGGCCGCGAGAACCAGGGTCGCCGCTAAAAAAAGCCGATGAACGACGACCACGGCGCGCCGCTAAAAAGGTATTTCGTCGTCCAGGTCACCCCCCGGCCCGCCGCCACCGCCACGGGACGAACCGGGTCCGGGTCCGGGAGCGCCGTAGCCCGGCTCCGCCCCGCCGGAATCATCGCCGGCATGGCCTCCGCCGCTACTTCCACCGCCATGGCCGCCGCCCTTGGCGTCAAGCATGGTCAATTCGCCGCGAAAATTCTGCAATACTACTTCCGTCGTATCCTTTTCAACGCCGTCCTTGCCGGTCCACTTACGGGTTTGCAGCGCCCCTTCGACGTAGACTTTGGAACCCTTGCGAAGATACTTTTCCGCCACCTCGGCGAGGCGGCTGTTAAAGATCACGACGCGGTGCCATTCGGTCTTTTCCCGGCGCTCCCCGGTGTTCTTGTCTTTCCAGTTTTCCGAGGTGGCGATGGAGAAGTTGACGATCTTGTCCCCGGACTGGGAGAAACGAACCTCCGGATCACGTCCCAGGTTGCCGACCAGAATTACTTTGTTGACGCTGCCTGCCATGACCATTCCCCCTTTGAAGCTTAGGGGGTGGACTTTACACCAATAAGCGGATTAAAGACCACCATGAAAAACATCACGGTTTCGGGCGCCCGCGAGCATAATCTGCAAAACATCACCGTGGAGATTCCCCGCGACGCCCTGACCGTGATCACCGGCCTTTCCGGGTCGGGCAAGTCGTCGCTGGCGTTTGACACTATCTACGCCGAGGGGCAGCGCCGTTACGTCGAGTCCCTGTCCGCCTACGCCCGCCAGTTTCTGGAACTGATGCAAAAGCCCGATGTCGATTCCATCGAGGGCCTAAGCCCGGCCATTTCCATCGAGCAGAAGACGACATCGAGGAATCCCCGCTCGACCGTCGCCACCGTCACTGAAATCTATGACTACATGCGGCTTTTGTTCGCCCGCGTCGGCGTTCCCCATTCGCCGGCGACCGGCCTTGCCATCGAAAGCCAGACGGTGTCCCAGATGGTGGACCGGGTGATGGAGATGAAGGAGGGAACCAGACTTTACCTGTTGGCCCCCATCGTCCGCAGCCGCAAGGGCGAGTACAAAAAAGAGCTTCAAGACCTGTCCAAGCGAGGCTTTCAGCGAGTCAAGATAGACGGAGAAATGTACGATATCGAGGACGCGCCCCCCCTCAATAAAAAAACAAAGCATGACATTGAGGTGGTGGTCGATCGTCTGGTTGTCCGCGACGGCCTGGAGAGCCGCCTTGCCGACAGCTTTGAGACGGCGCTGGGTTTAAGCGACGGCCTGGCCTTTACCGAGGATGCCGACGGCGGCGGGCGCACCATCTTTTCCGCCAAGTTCGCCTGTCCGGTCTCCGGCTTCACCATTGATGAGATCGAGCCGCGATTATTTTCTTTCAATAGTCCGTTCGGGGCCTGTCCCGCCTGCGATGGTCTCGGCACCGAGATGTATTTTGATCGTGAACTGGTGGTTCCCGACGACCGCTTGTCTCTTAAGCAGGGAGCGGTGGCGCCGTGGGCCAACTCAACCTCTCCGTACTACGCCCAGACGCTGGAAAGTCTGGCCGCGCAGTTCGGTTTTGATCTGACGGCGCCGTTCAGCAAACTTCCCGAATCGGCGGTCAACATCATCCTCTTCGGCTCCGGCGAAGAGGCGGTGACCATGAACTACAGCGACGGTCGCGGCGGCTATGACGTCAACAAGCCCTTCGAGGGGGTGATTCCCAATATGGAGCGGCGCTGGAGCGAGACCGACTCGTCATGGGTGCGCGACGAATTAAGCAAATTCCAGACGGTCACCATATGCGATGCCTGCTCCGGCCGGCGGCTCAAACCGGAAGCCCTGGCGGTCAAGATCGCCGGCCTCGACATCTCCGAAGCGGCGGCCATGTCCATCGACAAAGCGGCGCAATGGTTTCTCGGCCTGGACCGGGCGCTGACGGCCAAGCAGCGCAAGATCGCCGCCATGATCCTGCGCGAGGTCAACGCGAGGCTGGGCTTTTTGATGAATGTCGGGCTGGAATACCTGACTCTGTCCAGGGCCTCGTCGACTCTGTCGGGAGGCGAGAATCAACGCATTCGTCTGGCCTCGCAGATCGGCTCGGGGCTGACCGGGGTGCTTTATGTGCTGGACGAGCCGTCTATCGGCCTCCACCAGCGCGACAACCAACGTCTGCTGACCACCCTGGTCAGGCTGCGCGATCTGGGCAACACCGTCATCGTCGTCGAACACGACGCCGACGCCATTGCCGGCGCCGATTATCTCATCGACATGGGGCCGGGGGCCGGCATCCACGGCGGACGGGTGGTCGCCTCGGGCACGCCCGAACAGGTCATGGAATCGCCGGAAAGCATTACCGGCCAATATCTGACCGGCGTCCGCAAAATTCCGATTCCGGGCAAGCGCCGCAAAGGACGCAGCGGCCACAAACTGACGGTGGCCGGGGCCAAAGCCAACAACCTGACCAACATCACCGTCGATTTCCCGCTCGGCGTCTTTACCTGCATTACCGGCGTCTCCGGCGGCGGCAAGTCAACGCTGGTCATCGAGACCTTGTACAAGGCGGTGGCGCGGCGTCTGCACGGCGCCCGTCTGCATCCCGGCGAACATGAACGCATCGACGGGCTGGAACTGATCGACAAGGTGGTGGACATCGACCAGTCGCCCATCGGGCGCACGCCGCGCTCTAACCCGGCCACCTACACCGGCGCCTTTACCCCTATCCGCGAATGGTTCGCCGGACTGCCCGAGGCCAAGGCTCGCGGTTATAATCCGGGACGCTTTTCGTTCAACGTCAAGGGCGGGCGCTGCGAGGCCTGCCAGGGCGACGGCCTGATCAAGATCGAGATGCACTTCCTGCCCGACGTTTATGTCCGGTGCGACGTCTGCAAGGGCCGGCGCTATAACCGCGAGACCCTGGAAATCCGCTTCAGGAATAAATCAATCGCCGATGTTCTCGACATGACGATTGAAGAAGCTCACGCTTTCTTCAAGGCGGTGCCTTCGATTCGCGACAAGATGGAAACCCTGGAAAGGGTCGGCCTGGACTATATCCATCTCGGCCAACAGGCGACGACCCTGTCGGGCGGCGAGGCCCAGCGGGTAAAACTGGCCAAGGAACTGTCCCGACGGGCCACCGGCAAGACTCTCTATATCCTTGATGAGCCTACCACCGGCCTCCACTTCGCCGATGTCGAAAAACTTCTTGAAGTTCTTCATGCCCTGGTCGAGACCGGCAACACGGTGATCGTCATCGAACATAACCTGGAGGTGATAAAAACCGCCGACTGGGTCATCGACCTCGGTCCCGAAGGCGGCAACGGCGGCGGCAAGGTGGTGGCCAAGGGAACGCCGGAGGACATCGCCAAGGCAAAGGGAAGCTACACCGGACAGTACCTGAAAAAATATTTGAAGAAGTGAGCAGAGAGCTTCCATCCGACCGGTATATGCTTTAGATCAAAGCCGTATTATACGCAGGGGGCGATTTGTCTTCATTTTCCATTGCCGTAGTCGGTCTCGGCTATGTCGGGTTGCCCCTTGCGGTGGCCCTCGCCCGCCGTTTTTCCGTAATCGGGCTGGATCGCGACGCAACGCGGGTGAAACAACTCAAGGAAGGCTTCGACCGGACCGGCGAGATCGACCGGGAGGTTCTGAAACAAAGCTCCTTGAAGGTTACTGCGGATGCGGCGGACCTGACCGGCCGCGATATTTATATCATCGCCGTGCCGACCCCCGTTGACGAGGATAACCGCCCGGACCTCGGCGCCTTGCTTTCCGCCTGCCGGGAGGTCGGCGGCGTCATGGCCGAGGGGGCCGTCGTCGTCGTCGAAAGCACCGTCTATCCCGGCGTCACCGAAGACATCTGCGCTCCCGAACTGGAGGCCGCGTCCGGGCTTGAATGCGGAACGGATTTCTTTATGGGGTATTCACCGGAGCGGATAAATCCCGGCGACCGCGAACATACCGTCGAGCGGATCATCAAGGTGGTGGCCGGGCAAACGCCCGAGGTCACCGCCAAGCTGAAAGCGGTCTACGGCGCCGCCACTTCCGGCGGGGTATTCGTCGCCCGCGACATCAAGACCGCCGAGGCGGCGAAGGTCATCGAAAACGCGCAGCGCGACATCAACATCGCCTTTATCAACGAGGCGGCCAAGATCTTCGGCAAGATCGGCGTTTCCATGCATGACGTGCTGGAGGCCGCTTCCACCAAATGGAATTTTCTCAATTTCAAGCCGGGGTTCGTCGGCGGTCATTGCATCGGCGTCGATCCATACTATCTCGCTCATTG
>MIAA01000013.1:0-26401 GCA_001830425.1 Rhodospirillales bacterium RIFCSPLOWO2_02_FULL_58_16 | reverse complement strand
ATCAATGACGGGATGGGGGCCTATGTCGCCGAATGTATTGCCGGCGAGATGGCAGGTTGCGCAGGAAAAGACATCCTGGTTCTCGGCCTGACCTTCAAGGAAAACGTTACCGACCTTCGCAACTCAAAAGTCGCCGACCTCATCGGCGAGTTGGCCGGTCGCGGCTTCAAGGTAGAGGCGCATGATCCGATGGCCGATCCGGGAGAGGCCCTGAAATGCTTCGGCGTTCGGTTGCTGGCGAACCTCGATCAGGCGCAGGGATTTGATTGCGTAATCGGCGCCGTCGCCCATCGCATGTACGGCGAATTCGATGCGGGGGTCTTTGCAAGACTGCTGCGCCGGGGCGGGCTGGTCGCCGACATCAAAGGCATCTGGCGCGGCATTGACCTGCCCGAAGGCGTCAGACGCTGGGAGTTATAAGGGGAGTCTCATCGGCAAAGACGGCACGAATCACTTCACCGGCATCATCGAAAAACGGAAGCCGTTGCGCTGTCCGACGCTGCCCTCTACCAGCAGCAGCAATGACTTGATCCCCTTGCCCTTGGCTTCCTGGTATTTTTCGACCACCTGGCGAGGGTCCCAAACATCCTGTTGATTGACCTGAACGATGATTTCGCCGCGCTTGAGGTCGCTGTCAATTTTTTTTGTCTCGTCAAGCAGGGTGATGACGACGCCGGTTGAACTCCAACGCAGGTCGAATCCCGTTCGCATCTTCTCGGTCAACGCCGCCATGGTCAGGCCGAGTTCAGGGATGGCGGCGAATGATCCTGCGGCGATGCTGCGGGCCTCCGGTCGTTTGACGGCGTTCAGCTTAAGCTCTACGGTTTTGCCGTTGCGCAGGACGGTCACCGGCACGGTCTGATCCGGCGTGACGGCTTCGACGGCGGAAATCAGCCGCTTGAAGGTGTCGATTTCCTGTCCGGCAAACTTGACGATCAGGTCTCCGCGCTTGAGGTCGGCCTTGTCGGCCGGGCCGCCCAGATCAATATCGCGGACCAGAACTCCTTTCTCCTCGCCCAGGCCCAGCGTCACGGCGATTTCCTTGGTGATGCCCTGCACCTGCATGCCGGTAAACCCGGCCTTGTCGGCGGCGGCATCGGCGGCGCTTGCGGAACAAGGCAACGCAAGGGTTACGGCAAGAATGACGGCCTTTCGGATTATTGAAAAAAGAATTTGCATCACGCGGCCTACCTTTCTGTTTTTTTAACAGGACGGCGGATTGATAGCCTCTATCTTCTCCAGTTCCAGGATCACCGTAAATTCCCGATAGTCCAGAACCATGCGCCGGGCCACGCCGTTATCCAGTTGCATGATCTCGGCCTCGTACTCCGGTTCGGCGTCCTGGCTGTCCATCTGGTAAAAGGCCAACCTGACGTTCCATCCCGGTCGTTTGACAAGCGCGCCCAACTGATCCTTGGAGGGGACGGCTTCGGGCGCCGCCAGGGGGCCGATGAAGGCCACTACCTCTTGCGGGCCGCCGCCGTCGGCGCCGTCGAACACATGGCTCGGCGCCTGACGGTCGCCGGCGATAGCCCGGTCGATCAGCCAGGAGGTATGGCCGACCGGAAAAAGCGTCTTTTCCGGAAGACTGATGGTTTTGGCTTCGGGCAGTTTGTAATTGACCTCGCCGGGCTTTCCGTCGCTTCCGGCCCTGGCCTTGCCGTTGATCTGGCTCTTCTTTTCGTCGATATCGTTGTCGGCGGCAAAGCGGTAGTTACCGCCGTCCAAAGACTCAAGGCCGGAGAAATTCATTTTCTGTTTCAGCGTATCGCCCTCGGCGGTGCTGAGGTCCATCGTCATGGTTTGCTCCAGAATCCATCCGTCGCAGGACTTTTCCATGATCAGGGTCATGGCGCCGCGAGCGTCAACGAAGGAACTGCCGGCGCGGGCCTGTCCTATCTTGAGGGAATAAACGGCGCGGTGGGGCGCAAGATTGGCGGCCTCAAGCGGTTCCGAAGAAAAACCAAGAACAAAAGCCGCCGCCGGCAAACTGCCGATGAAAACAGGCAGCCGCCGAAATAAACCTGACAAAGTCATAATATTCAGTCCAAAAAAATCTTTATGGTATGCCCTAACCGGGCGGTTCCCGCCAGTTTGGACCAATTACCTCACTCTTTACAACATATTGACGCTCATCCGAAAGCCGTTCTTGCGAAAAATCGGTAGCCGCGATATCCAATTCACAGCGAATGGGGGAAAACAGAAGCATATGCGGATTTTAAGCGTTTTTGGAACGCGACCCGAAGCCATCAAGATGGCTCCGGTGGTCAAGGCATTGAAAGAAGCCCCGGCCATCGAGTCAAGAGTCTGCGTCACCGCCCAGCACCGGCAAATGCTGGACAACGCGCTCGACCTGTTTGATATCCGCCCCGACTACGATCTGGACATCATGCGCGACGGCCAGGACTTGACTCATATCACCGGCGCCGTGCTGTCGGGGATGGGGAGCGTTCTTGAGGACTTCAAGCCTCATCGGGTGCTGGTGCACGGCGACACCACCACCACCTTCGCCGCTTCATTGGCCGCCTTCTATAAGAAGATTCCGGTGGGGCATGTGGAGGCGGGGTTGCGCACCGGCGACATTTATGCGCCGTTCCCCGAGGAAATGAACCGCACCCTGACCGACGCCATCGCCGACATGCTGTTCGCGCCGACGGAAAAAGCCCGCGACAACCTGCTCAACGCCGGCATTCCGTCTACGCGCATCTTCGTCACCGGCAACACGGTGATCGACGCCCTGCTGGAAGCGACCGCCATATTGCGCGATAACGATGAGCGGCGGCGGGAATCGGCCGCCCGGTTTCCCTACCTGAAAGACGGGCGTCGCCTGATCCTGGTTACCGGACACAGACGCGAGAACTTCGGTCCCGGCTTCGAGCGCATTTGCGCCGCCCTGGCCCGCCTTGCCGAACGCGATGACGTCAGGATCGTCTATCCCGTCCATCTCAATCCGAATGTGCGCGAGCCGGTGGAGCGCATCCTCGGCGGCAGGGAAAATATCCATCTGATCGATCATCTTGACTATTTGCCGTTCGTGTTTCTTATGGAGAGCGCCTACTTTATCATCACTGATTCAGGCGGCATCCAGGAGGAAGCGCCTTCGCTGGGCAAGCCGGTTCTGGTCATGCGCGACGTTACCGAGCGCCCGGAGGCGGTTGAGGCCGGCGCCGCCAGACTGGTGGGGACGGATGTGGAAGTCATCGTCGGCGAAAGCCGGCGGCTGCTTGAAGATAAGGATGCCTATGCCGCCATGAGTCGCGTCCTTAACCCCTATGGAGACGGAAAAGCAAGCCGCCGCATCGTCAGGGAGATCATCCGTGAAACCTAGTTTTGGAAAAATATGCGTGATCGGCCTCGGCTATGTAGGGCTGCCGACGGCGGCGGTGTTCGCCGGTCGGGGAGTGCAGGTTCTCGGCGTTGATGTTAACGAGGAAACCGTATCCCTGATCAACCGGGGAAAGGCTCATATCGTCGAGCCTGACCTGGACATCATGGTCAACAGCGCGGTTGTCACCGGCAAGCTGCGGGCTTCCGTGAAGATCGAGCCGGCGGACGCCTTCATCATCGCCGTTCCCACCCCGTTGAGGGAAGACAACAAGCCCGGCCTGCAATATGTGCGCGAAGCCGCCTTGTCATTGGCGCCGGTTCTCAAGAAGGGCGATCTGGTCGTCATCGAGTCCACCTGTCCGGTGGGGACCACCGAGGCCTTCTCGGAACGGCTGGCCGAGCTGCGCCCGGACCTCACCTTTCCTCACCGCTCCGGGAATGAGGCGGATGTTCAAGTGGCTCACAGCCCGGAGCGCGTCCTGCCGGGGCGAGTGCTTCTCGAACTGGTCCGCAATGATCGGGTGATCGGCGGCGTGAGCAGACGCTGTTCCGAGCGGACGGTGGAGCTTTACCGCATCGCCGTCGAGGGGAAGTGCCTGATGACCACCGCCCGCACGGCGGAACTGGTCAAGCTGGCGGAGAACGCCTACCGCGACGTCAACATCGCCTTTGCCAACGAGTTGTCGCTGGTCTGTGACAAGCTGGACATAGATGTCTGGGAGGCGGTGCGTCTGGCCAACCATCATCCTCGGGTCAACGTGCTTAATCCCGGTCCCGGCGTCGGCGGCCATTGTATCGCCGTCGATCCCTGGTTTATCGTCGATTCCGCTCACGAGGAAACTCCCCTCATCCGGGCGGCGCGCCGCGTCAACGACGGCAAGCCCAGGCATATCGCCGACAAGGTGCTGAAAGCGGCGCAGGAATTAAAGGCGCCGTGCATCGCCTGTCTGGGGCTGGCCTACAAGGCCGATATCGACGACCTGCGGGAGAGTCCGGCGGTAGAGATCGTCCGGATGCTGGGCGAAAGCGGGAAAGGAAGGATGCTGGTCGTCGAGCCTCATATCAACGCCCTGCCCGACCGACTGGCGGGCATCGCCGGCATTCAACTGACGGACCTGGACAGGGCGCTGGCCGCCGCCGATATCGTCGTCCTGCTGGTCGATCATAATCCGTTCAAAGGCCTTGACCGGGAGCGCCTGCACGGCAAAATCGTCTTCGATACGCGCGGCGTGTGGCGGTAGCCCATGCCGATGATTACCGACACCGCGACGTTGGAGGGGTTTTGCCGACGCCTTTCCCGGTCCCCCTACATCACCGTCGACACCGAGTTCATGCGCGAAAAGACTTTCTGGCCCATCCTGTGTCTGGTGCAGGTGGCCGGACCTGATGAAGGCCGCGTCATCGACGCCCTGGCCGAAGGCATTGATCTCGCGCCTTTGTTCGCTCTGCTGGCCGACCACTCCATTCTCAAGGTATTCCATGCGGCGCGCCAGGACCTGGAGATTTTCCAAAAGCTGACCGGACGGTTGCCGGAGCCGCTTTTTGATACGCAAGTGGCGGCGATGGTTTGCGGGTTCGGCGATTCCGTCGGCTACGAGGCGCTGATCTCCACGCTGACCGATAACCGGGTCGATAAGTCTTCGCGCTTTACCGATTGGTCGCTGCGCCCGTTGAGCGAGCGCCAGATCAGTTACGCCCTGGAGGACGTCACTTTTCTGCGTGAGGCCTACGAAAAACTGCATGACAAGCTGGAGGCCAACAGTCGCGCCGCCTGGCTGGAAGAGGAAATGACGGTATTGATGACTCACGCCACTTACGAACCGGACCCCAGAGAAGCTTTCCGCCGCATCAAGGCCGGCAACGCCAACGGACGCTGTCTGGCGGTGCTGCGCGAAGTCTGCGCCTGGCGCGAAGAGGAAGCGCGTCGCCGCGACCAGCCCCGCAACCATATCATGCGTGACGAAGCCCTGCTGGAAATAGCCCACCACACCCCGGCGACCGCCGACGAACTGGCGCGCACCAGAGGGCTGGGCCGCCGCCTCGCCGATGGTCCGGCGGGACAGGCCATCCTTGCCGCAGTGAAGCGCGGCCTTGCCGTTCCCAGAGATGAACAACCGGAAATCCAGACCAGGCGCGAATTGCCGCGCGGCATCGGCCCGGTCTCGGAACTGCTTAAGGTGCTGCTTAAAATGAAATGCGATGAGTCCGGCGTCGCCCAGAAACTGCTGGCCTCGGTCGCCGATATCGAGTTGATCGCCGCCTTCGGCGAAGACGCCGACGTGAAGGCCCTGCACGGCTGGCGCCGCCAGGTCTTCGGCGATGACGCGCTTAAACTCAGAGCCGGCAAGACCGCCTTGGCGATCAAAGGCAACCGCCTGGAATTGGTGGACAGGAAATAGCCTATTCTACTTTACTCTTTAGCCCCATGGAGCGGGCCAGACTTTTCAGACGGCGTTCGACGGCTTCGCTTTCCAGGACGTCGCGCTCGCTCCGGCGCTTGGGCAGGATGAGAGCCAGCGTCTCCTTGCTTAACTTGAGGCGAGTGCCGGACAACAGTCCCGGCGCGCTCCCCGACAGGGTGTGGGCCAGCCTGAGCGCCAGCCCTATCGTCTGCACCCACGCCAATTGGCCTTCCTTTAACAGACTGCGCACGGAGTCCAGATCGGGATTCCAGGGGTCGCCGTTGTAGCGGACATAAACAGCCAGCCCCAGCACTCCACGGTCGCCATGGGTAAGGCCGGCAAAGGGCAATCGCAACGTCCGGTGCAGGGCATGTTCGGCCCGATAGTCCGGATGCTCGCACCAGCCGATATCACTGAGCAGGCAGGCGGCCCGGCGCAGCCGCTGTTGGCTTTGCGTCTCGGAGGGAAACAGCGGCGCCGTCCACGCGAGAATTTCCTCGCCGTCGATAGAGAAGCGGCCGCCGTGCTCGCTGAGGCCGATGCAGCCGCTGATCAGCGGGTCCTGGTTATGCACCCTCTCCGGCAACCCCTCCAGCATCCGGCCTTCGCGGATGCCGAA
Organism: Rhodospirillales bacterium RIFCSPLOWO2_02_FULL_58_16; assembly: GCA_001830425.1. Lineage (NCBI taxonomy): Bacteria > Pseudomonadati > Pseudomonadota > Alphaproteobacteria > Rhodospirillales > Rhodospirillales bacterium RIFCSPLOWO2_02_FULL_58_16. Next base: position 20,053 of record MIAA01000013.1, on the reverse strand, counting down.
TCCGGAAAACACCAGCTTGTCCGGAGTCGTTATTTCCAGTATCCCCTCCAGCGTCTTGGCGGCGAAGGGCAGAGTCTCAAGGCGTTTGGGCGAGATGCCGGGGATTCGTTCCATGGCGCTTCGGCCAAGCCCCCCGATCAGGCGGGCCATGCGCACCGCCTCCTCCCTGGCGATGGTGTAATTGTCGATGACGTGCAAAGGATACCCCGTCTGCTCGATAAAGATGCGGGCCAGAGACCGCCATGAGCCGCCGATCGCATAAAATGAGCGTCCCCTGACATTCATCGTTCCCGCCAGGGCGGCAAACTCGTCGGCGACGATTTCGCCGGCTTTGACGGCGATGCCCCCCGAGGCCTCGGCCAGTCTCAGGTGTCCCAGAGGCAGGGTGGCGTTGCCGCCGAAGACGCCCTTGTTGATTATCACCATATCCAGACTGCCGCCGCCCAGATCGCCGACAAGCCCGTCGGCGCCGGGGACGCCGCTAAGCAGCCCCAGCGCCGCCAGTCGCGCTTCCTCGGCGCCGCTCAGCACATCGACGGTCAAGCCGAACATCGCTTTAACCTCGGCGACGAAGTCCGGACCATCCACGGCGTCGCGCACGGCGGCCGTTGCTATAAGATCAAGGCGTCCCACTCCCATGGCCCCGGCCAGATTTATAAATCGGTTCAGGCTGCGCAGCGCCATGGCTACGCCTTGCGGGTTAAGCCTACCGCTTTTCGTAATGCCCAGCCCCAGCCCGCACTGGGCCTTCTCGTTAAACATGGGAATAGGCAGACGCTCCGGCTTGTCATAGACCACCAGACGCAACGTGTTGGAGCCGATATCGATCACCGCGACGCGGCCATCCTTGTTATTTTCAGTCATAGATCAAAGTTTATTCCAGGACGGCGGACAATGCGTTACGCTATGATTATAAGACCCGAGGCAATGCCATGATAGCGATGTTCTAATGTTCAACCTTTTTTTCACATGCTGACCGTACTCGTCGCCAATACCAAGGGCGGCTGCGGCAAGACCACCATCGCCACCAATCTGGCCGGAGCCTTCGCCGTCGCCGGGTTCGAGACGGTGCTGGCCGATTGCGACCGCCAGAAATCGAGCCTGGGTTGGGTGGAGCGCCGCCCCGGCTCCATGACGGATATTAAATCCGTTGATTGGACGCAGGAGATCACGCCCCTTCCGGCGAAAACCCAAAGGCTGATCATTGACGCGCCGGCGGCGCTGAAACGCAAGCAGGTGGAAGAACTGGTCCACATGGCCGACATGGTGGTGGTGCCGGTGTTGCCCTCGGTGTTTGATGAGAACACGACCCGCAAGTTCCTCGGCCTTCTCGACAAACTGAAGCCTGTGCGTAAGGGCAAAAGGGCGGTGGCGGTGGTCGGCAACCGCATGCGCCCGCGCACCAGGTCGGCGGAACGGCTGGACGATTTTCTCGCCGGCATCGATCAACGGGCCGTCGCCGCCCTGCGCGACAGCCAATCCTACGGCGCCGCCGCCATGTACGGCTTGAGCCTGTTTGACATGGAAGACCGGCGGGCGTTGAATTTTCTCCAGGATTGGCGGGTGCTGCTTTCCTTTATTGACGAAACTACCGCTAACAAAGATAGTTAATTAAGGTATATTCAGGTTATCATAATTTTCGCTGAAAAAGGGGGGAAACTGCTATGACCAAAAAAGCCAAAGACAAACCCGCGTCCTTGGAAGGCGTAAAATCCGCCCCTCCCCCGGAGGGCGCCCTCTCTCACGAAGGCGACTTCGTCATCAAGAAGCACAACAAGATAGATAACAAGACTTACGAAAGGGAACTTTCCCGTCTTCAGATCGAACTGATCAAGTTGCAGGAATGGATCAAGCAGAAGGGCCTCAAGGTGGTGATTATCTTCGAGGGCCGCGACGCCGCCGGCAAGGGCGGCACCATCAAGCGCATCACGGAAAGCCTCAATCCGCGCATCTGCCGGGTGGTGGCGCTCGGCACGCCGACCGAACGTGACAAGACTCAATGGTATTTCCAGCGCTATACGGCTCACCTGCCGGCGGCCGGCGAGATGGTTCTGTTTGACCGCTCCTGGTACAATCGCGCCGGCGTCGAGCGGGTGATGGGCTTTTGCTCCGACAGCGATTACCGGGAATTCCTGCGCTCATGCCCGGAGTTCGAGCGCATGCTGGTGCGTTCCGGCATTGTCATCGTCAAGTACTGGTTCTCGGTCAGCAATGATGAACAGGAACGCCGCTTCCAGGGTCGTCTCGGCGACCCCACCAAGCGCTGGAAGCTGTCGCCGATGGACCTTGAATCCCGCGACCGCTGGATCGAGTACTCCAAAGCCAAGGACGAAATGTTCGCTCACACCGACATCAAGCAGGCTCCGTGGTATGTGGTCGAGGCCGACATTAAAAAGCGCGCCCGCCTCAACTGCATCCGCCACCTGCTGAACCTCATCCCCTACGAGGACCTGACCCCCAAACCGCCCAAGCTGACGCCGAGAAAATCCGGCGCCGGCTATGTCCGTCCGCCGATCACCGATCAAACCTTCGTTCAGGACACCCTGGATGCCGAGTTGCACGCCAAGAAGGCAAAAAAAGGCAAGAAGGCAAAAAAAGGCAAGAAGGATAAAAAGTAAGGGAGCGGAGCCTGGAGTTCGGGTGATCCTTGTTTTAATGGGGGGTCTCCCGGCGGCTCGCTTTCTACAAAGAGGACGTGATGGCGCCTAAGACCGACAATCAATTAAAAAAAATCGGCATTGCCTCGCTGGCCGATCTGGTGGCGCCGGCGGGCGGCGCGGCATGGCGGAAAAAACGCAAGGACGCTTCGGACGACAAGAAGTCCGCTAAAAAGAAGAACAGGGCCGCCGCTGATATGATCGCCGGGGCGGCCCCCGGCCCCAGGGAACCGGGGCTTTTTCTTAACCGTGAAATGACCTGGTTAAGCTTTAATTATCGCGTCCTCAATGAGGCCGGGGACAAGCGCACGCCGTTGCTGGAGCGGATCAAGTTCCTGGCCATCGCCGCTTCCAATCTGGACGAGTTCTTTATGAAGCGCATCGGCGGCCTCAAGCAGCAGATCGGCGCCGGCGTTCACGATCTGTCAATCGACGGCCGCACTCCGATCCAGCAGATCAAGGAATGCGCTGAAATTATCGGCGACATGCGCAAGCAGATGCATAATCTGTATCTGGAACTGATCAGGGATATGGAAAAGCGAGGCATCGTAATCGCCTCATATGATAAACTTTCGTCCGGCGAGCGCGAAACGGCGCGGGCATATTACCTGAAGAATATCTATCCGCTGGTCACCCCCCTGGCGATGGACCCGGCCCATCCGTTCCCGTTCATTTCCAACCTGTCTTTGAATCTGCTGGTGACCCTGAACTATCCCGACGAGCCGACGGTGATCATGGCGCGCATCAAAGTGCCTGTGGGCGGCGCCGTGCCGCGCTTTCTGCGCGTTGATGAGTCCTTCCGCTTCGTGGCGCTGGAAGAAGTCATCGCCAATAACCTTGATCTGCTGTTTCCCGATATGGAGATCGCCTCGTGCGAGCTGTTCCGGGTAACCCGCAACTCCAACACTGAAATCGACGAGGAACAGGCCGGCGACCTGATGGCGATGATCGAGACCGAACTGCGCCACCGCAAGTTTGCTCCCATCGTGTTGATGGAAACCGAGGCCGGCATTAATCCGGTGCATCGCGGCATGTTGGCGGCGGAGCTGGGCCTGGACGAGAATACCGACGTTTTCGAGACCGATGTCATGATCGGCATGCGCGACCTGTTCGAGTTGGCGTCTCTGGTAATTCCCGAACTTCACGATTCGGACCATCATCCTATCACCAACGTCAAACTTCAGGACAACCGCAACATCTTTCACATCATTCGCAATAACGGCCCGATCCTGTTGCAGCATCCTTACGAATCCTTCGTCACGTCGGTGACGCGCTTCATTATGGAAGCCGGCATCGACCCCAAGGTGCAGGCGATCAAGATGACGCTGTATCGCACCTCGGCCGACACCAACATCATCGAGCATTTGATCAAGGCGGCGCGCAACGGCAAGCAGGTGGCGGTGGTCGTCGAACTCAAGGCCCGCTTCGACGAGGCCGCCAACATCCAGTGGGCAAGCCGCCTTGAAGAGGTCGGCATCCATGTCACCTACGGCGTGCTGGGCCTCAAAACACATTCCAAGCTGGTGCTGGTGGTGCGCCGGGATTACAACGGCCTCAAGCGTTACGCCCATATCGGCACCGGCAACTATCACGCCGGCACGGCGCGCATCTATTCGGACCTCGGACTGCTTACCGCCGACGATGAGATCGGCAAGGACTTGACCCGGCTGTTCAACTATCTGACCACCGGCTGCAAGCCGCTACAGGACTACAACAAGCTGCTGGCGGCGCCGAAAACGATGAAAAAGGCGCTGTTGTCCAAGATCGAGCGTGAAATATCGCTGCACTCCAGGAAAATGCCGGGCCGCATCCGCCTGAAGACCAACGCGCTTGAGGACCCTGACATCGTCATGGCGCTATATCGCGCCTCGCAGGCCGGAGTGAAGGTCGAACTGATCGTGCGCGACACCTGCCGTTTGCGCCCCGGCATACCCGGACTGTCCGACAACATAACAGTGGTCAGCATCGTCGGTCGTTTTCTGGAACACTCCCGCATCTACTATTTCCAGAACGCCGGCGATGAAGAGTACTTCATCGGCTCCGCCGATCTGATGTCACGCAACCTGGAAAGCCGTGTCGAGGTCATCGTCCCGGTGGAGGGAGAGGAGCAGCGCAAAGACCTGAAACGTATTTTTGACGCCCAGCTTAAGGACAAGCGCGCCGCCTGGGACATGATGCCGGACGGCTCTTACGTTCAACGTCGCCCCGAGCCGGGACAACGCTTTGAAAGCAGCCAGCAGACTTTGATCGCCGCCGCCGAAAAACGCCACCATGAAGCCAACCGACTGCTCAAGCGCAAGATCACGACCATCGCCCGGCGGGCGATAACGTAAGACGGGCTATCGTCATGAAAGCTATTTATTTATTGCGGCACGCCAAATCGAGTTGGGGGGATATGACCGTCGATGACCATGACCGCCCCTTAAACGAGCGGGGTCGGGAGGCCGGCGTACTGATGGCGAAGCATATCAGGGACAAGAACCTGATTGCCGATCTGGTCATTTGTTCGACAGCCGCCCGCGCCCGCCAGACTTTGCAATGTCTGCAATCCATCCTCGGCGACGATATTCCGGTGCGTTTCGAGGGCGATCTTTATATGGCGTCGCCGAAAAAAATGCTGAAAATATTAAGCCACATCGATGACCGGGCGTCATCGGCAATGCTGATCGGCCACAATCCCGGCATGCACATGCTGGCCGTCGCCATGGCTAAAACCGGAGACCATGAATCATTTGAACGCCTGCACGCAAAATATCCGACGGCGGCGCTGACGGCATTGACCTCCGCCGCCGACCGGTGGCGGGACGTCAATGACTGCAACCTTGAATCTTTCGTCTGCCCGGGAGATATAGAGTAGGCTGGATATTCCTACTTCTTCCCGGATTTTTTCGCCCGCTTGATCGCCTTCCTGGCCTTCCTAATTGCTTTCTTGGCCTTCTTGATGATCTTTTTTGCTTTTGCCATTTCGACCTCCGTTTTTAAGGACATGGAACGATGACGCCGCCTGTTCTTATACACTATATTCTCGGATTGATGTTTCAATATCGGCGGTTAACGGGCAAATGAACGGCGAGATCACGCTGGAATTTCATTTCAAGCCGGAAGACCTTCAGCGTCTCCGCGCCTTGCCGGTCATTAAACGGTCGACCGTCAAGCGCCCCTATACGAGATGCCTGAGCGGCGTCTATTTCGACACGCCGGGGCGGCTGCTTCGCAAAAATCATATCACCCTTGGAATATATAAAAGCGGACGACGCCATATCCAATGCGTCACTTCAGAGGAAACCAGGGTCGGCGGCATTGTCGTCCATGACAGGTGCGAGAACCACATTCTGACGGAAACTCCCGATCCGTCCGCTGTTGAGAATAATGATCTCAGGCGTCTTGTCGGCCGTCTTGGGCGGAACCGGATGAAAGAGGTCTTCCGCGTCGAGTTCAGGCGCACCACCTACCGGCTCGACTTGGGCGATGGGGGCGAGGCAACCTTTGATCTGGACAGCGGCGAGATTATTGCCGGAAACGTCCGCGAGCCGCTCAATGAAGCGCACCTGACGCTCACCGCAGGCGCTCCCGGTCAACTGCTTGATCTTGTCCTGGAAATTTTGTCGGCGGTCCAGCTCAGGGTGGCGGTCGCCGGCAGAACGGATCGCGGTTTTGCCATGGTTGAAGGCCGAGGGCCGGGTTGGCGAAAGAATGTCAGACTCGACTTATCCGAGGGCGCCACTTTTGAGGATGCCATGGTCCACACCGTTCACCACTGCCTGAAGCATATGCTGGCCAATGAGACGCACGTCCTGGAAAGCGAAGACCCTGAAGGCGTCCATCAGATGCGCGTGGCGCTCCGTCGGTTGCTTTCAGCGTTGCGTCTGTTCAGGTCGGTTTTGCCTCCTGACCGGCGCCGCCATATCGTCGGCGAGGCAAAGTGGATCATTGATCAATTGGCGGGAACACGGGACTGGGATGTTTTTCTCGATGAAATAGCGGCTCCGGCGATCGCCAATTCGGACAATAAAGATCAGTTTTCGGCGCTGATTGAACGAACTACGGCGCAAAGGGAGCGCTGCCGAAAGGTTTCACGACAGGCCATCCTGTCGGAGCGTTACACCAGATTCCTTTTGTTGGTGGGAACGTGGACGGCCAGGCGCGCGTGGCGTGATCAGCCGGCGCCGGAAGCTTCAGCGCTTCTCTTTTCGCCCGTCATCAACCTCTCTGATAATCTGATCAACGCCGGACACGGAAAGGTTACGGACAAGGGGCGGCGATTTAACAAGCTGACCGTCGCCGAGCGCCATAAATTGCGCATTCAGGTCAAGAAGCTGCGCTATGCCGTCGACTTCTTCAGTTCACTATACCCACACGACCGCATCCAACCTTATGCCGCCATGCTGGCCAAGCTTCAGGATTCGCTCGGATATTATAACGATGTCGCCGTCGCCGAGACTCTCGTCTCCCGCCTCGTTGCCGAATGCGGCGACGACAAAGACAACGCCCTGCAATGCCAACGCGCCGGCGGCATTGTTATCGGCTGGCACACCCACATTCTGGCGTTATCCGTGGAAACGCTGAAAAAAGACCTGGGAAACTTCATCAAGGCCAAGCGGTTTTGGTCCTGACGATTATTTCTTAAGTTATTTTTTCTTCACCGCTTTATTCACCTTCTTCACCACCTTGGGCGCCTTTTTGACGACCTTTGCGGCTTTTTTTACTGCCTTCGCGGCGACGGGCTTCTTCGTACTTTTAGCCTTCGCCTTCACTGCCGCAGCTCGCGCCGGAGCTTTGGCCGCAGTCTTGCGAGATGCGGTCGTCTTTTTCGCCGGCGCCTTTTTTGCCGGGGTCTTTTTTACTACAGCCATCGTTCTCTCCAGTTTATGCTGACACGGTGCAGGATTTACCCACTTTCAAAATTCGAGTATGCCCTCACAATTATGCGGCCACAAGCGAGACCTCTTAACTCATCCGTCGCTCGGCCACCACTTTCTGATACAGCCCGCCGAAATATACCTGTTTACGCCAAACGAAGTTGTCGGCGTCGCGGGCAAAACTTGCAATCTCTTTTTCCAGCAGACCGGCGGCATAAGGTTCCAGTGTGCGGAAAATAAAGTTCATAAGTCCTTTAAGAGGGTGACGATGATCAGGTTTGTGATAATCGACGAACACCGCCTTGCCCCCCGGCGCGACGCTGTCAAGCAACGCATTGACGATAGAATGTTTATAGCCATCAGGCACCTCATGCAACAAAAAGTAACTGGACACCGCGTTATATATCTCGCCGACAGGTTCTGCTGCGTCGGCAAGGCGAACCCGAGCCTGCGTCAGTCCGGCCAGCTTGCGGCGACAATGCTCAACCTGAATCGGCGCCACGTCGATGACATCAAGATGCCCGTTCGGCCCCACCGCCAGCGCCAGCTCATGAGTAAAATTTCCGTAGACATGAGCCGCTTGAAGCACCTTCCATCCAATGCCGAATTCCATGAGGGACACGTTCATCAGTTTCCTGTGGTTGCCCCAAAGGATCAACGAAACCACCAGGGTTCGGTCGAGCAGGGCGACGCACACCGGGTTGATATATGCCCAGGAGTAAGTCTCGATCATGTAATTCGGAATGGGCGGGTCAATCATATTGCCGGAGTTTTTCACGCCGCGCCTTCCAGCTTACGCAGCACCTGTTTGGTCAACGGCACGGTGATGTTGCGGCGCTCGGCCAGTGCCGTCTCATCGACGGCGCCGACCAGACGACGCGCCGCTTCAAATGAGCGCTCCATGTGCGTCAGCATAAAATTTATCACCTCTATGTCCACCTTGAGTTGGCGATCGGCAAACAGTTTCACCAGAACTGCGGCGATCAAGGCGTCGTCAGGAGGCCCGATTTCCACCGTCGGGGCGGCGATCAGACGCGAACGCAGATCGGCCAGAGATATGTTCCAGCGCGTCGGCGGCTGCGAGGCGGTCAGCAATAACCGGCGCCCGGTCTCCTGGGCCGTATTGTAAAGATGCAGAAGATGCTCCTCCTGTTGCGACAGAGAATCGGCGTCCTCGATTACGCAGGCCCGATGATCTCCGAGCAGTTCCGGCGGCTCCATGGCGGCAAGGTCTTCGGGCGATATGATCGCCGCTCCGCTTTTTGCCATGAATACCCTGGCCAGATGCGTCTTGCCGCAGCCGGCAGGCCCATGGACGATCAGCGCCGCAGCCGACCATTCAGGCCAGCAATCTATCCGGTCAACCGCCTGCCTGTTGCAGGGGGCCACCAGAAAATCATCGCCGGAGAACGCCGTTCGGTGATCAAAGTCGAGCGGCAATTGTTGCAAAGAGGTCAACTGCCGCCGTCCCCGCCGTGGAAAAGACCGCTTTCCCGATATTGGTCGATAGAGAAGCGGGCCAACACGCCGATGATCGCCGCCGCCGGAATCGCCAGCATCACGCCGGTGAACCCGAACAGGGCGCCGCCCGCCAGCAGGGCAAAGATGATCCATACCGGATGCAATCCGATCCGGTCTCCGACAAGTTTGGGCGTCAGGAAGTAACTCTCGGTGATCTGGCCGATAAAGAAGACGCCGGCTGTCAATGCTACGGGCAGCCAGTCCTGGAACTGGGCCAGAGCGATGCCTACGCCCGTCAGAAATCCGATCAGGGCGCCGACGTAGGGAATGAATGAGATCAGGCCGGCGCCGACCCCCACCAGCAACCCGAACGGCAACCCCGCCAAGGTCAATCCGATGGAATAGAAGATCGCCAACGCCAGACAGACGGTGGCCTGGCCGCGAACAAACCCGGCAATGGTTTTGTCGATCTCGGACAACTGCCGGCGAATGGTCGGGGCCGAGTTTCGCGGCAGCCAGCTATCGACGCGCCCGACAATGATATTCCAGTCACGCAGAAGGTAAAACGCCGCCACCGGGGTAATGACGACCAGAGACATCAACTGAAAAAAGGCGACTCCGCCGCTCCACATTCTTGCCAACACCCCGGTGAACCATTTGATCAAGTCGCCGGCATAATCGCCGGCGGCGACGCGCAGACGCTCCGTCGCTTCAGGCGTCATGTCCGCCTGAAGACGATGGATCAGGGGTTCGGCCTGGGTCCGCGCCGCATCAATCAGTCCGGGAATCTTGGAAGCCAGCCCCACTACCTGCCCTTGAAGCAATGGGATCAGCAAAATCAGACCGCCGAAGGCGATCACAAAAAAGGCGGCGATGATCAGCCCCGCAGCTACCCCCCGCGAACATCCCCAACTGTGCAGCTTTTCGGCGACCGGATCAAAAAAGTAGGCCACCGCCATTCCGGCGACGAACGGCGTCAACACGCCGCTGAGCATGAAAAGCAGCGCGGCGAAAACGGCAAAGCCGATCAGCCAACTTATCAAACGCCGATCATTCGTCAATTTTTCTCCTCCATGGCGGCGACGCGCCGTCCCCAAGTCATTATGTAAACAGCGCCGGAAAGCAAGGTCGTTGCGGCGACAACGATGGCCATAAGATCAATAATTACACCGTCATTGACGCCATACGCATCAACGCCGAGCACGGCGGCGACCAGCACAATCTGGGCCACGGTGTTGATCTTGCTGATCATCAGCGGCTCCATGATCAACGAATGAGTCAGGGTTTCATAGAGAATAGCGCCCCCGACAATCAGGGCGTCGCGAAACACCACCATGATCACCAGCCATATTTCAATAAGCCCGATATTTCCAAGAGTGACATAGGCACAGACCAGAAGCGCCTTATCGGCCAACGGATCGAGAAACTTACCCAAGGTGGTCTCGGCATTGAAGCGCTTGGCGATGAAGCCGTCAACCGCATCGCTGACGGCGGCGATAATGAACAGCCAGAAGGCGGCGATAATTTGATCATCGAGCACCAGCCACACCAATACCGGCACGCACAACAGGCGTCCGATAGATATAAGATTAGGGATGTTCACTCCGTACCTATCCGGTTAATGTAGACAACCACTACATATAGGGTTGCCGCATACATCCTTATTACGGCGGCAAGTAGCCACAAACGGAAATTGTCGCTGCCAAGAGGAAAGGCTGGGATCGCCCTATTTCTGACGTTCACATCACCAATGCCTGATGCTGATCTCACTCCTGTCATCGAAGCCGGTTTTTGAATTCTGGCAAACATCATACTCACTGCTTTTCCCTTCGTGCCTTCGCCATAAGCGCACGTTGTTGCTTCCTATTCATCCCCATGTTGGACGTTGGCCCTGCCTTTCTCTCGATCATGACAGTCTCCACGTCGGGATACTCTTGACCGTTCCATGGCGTTTCCTTCAGTGAGCCTTGCAGCACACCATAAGTCTTGCAGTCCAGTTTAATGGCTCGCCGACTTTCGTCTGTCCATTCGGTTTGTTCGGCATAAACCAAGTCCTCAGAACTGCCACGCCCCTGACCGGGTGGTTCGCAAGATATACCAATCACTCGTTCTAAGTGAGGATTACGCTCCAGAAGACCTTGCGCATAAACTATCGCAAATTCTGATCTCTTGAGCCTATACTGCTCATACCCACCCTTCTTCTCCATCCAATCCAGATACTTTATGGTAAAAATGAAGAATCCGGTCTCATTCTCTCTCGCCTCGGCTGTACTGATCATCGCACGGAAAAAAATATTTACCATCTTTCCCTTCTCTAAGGCCCCCCTGACCGCTTCGCCATACATGCGCCGTGCAAAGCGCCGTTGTAGCGCCATGTACCGCACACCTAATTCGTTCTTTCTGAGGTCGAAGTCGTGACCAGCCGGGGTAATCGACGTACCATCAAGCATGTGGGTCGTAAATTTCTCGATAAGCGTGTCCCACAGGTAAGATATCCTGTCCGCCCTCTTCTTTGCGATGTACTGAGGGTCTCCGACAAAGCGGTTGTAGCGCGAACGATCAATTTCGATCTGACCGTGCTCATCATCAAGCACAAAATCATGATCGCCATCATCGTTGATCCGTACCGCATAATAGGCCAGTAAGTTTTCTTCGCCATACGCTTGCAAGAGACGGCCAGATCGAATGAAAGCAACTTTCTTCTCAAGATAGTCTGTGAAATCGCGGACAGTATCCAACTCGCTCATAACGATATCCAAGGCTATATCATCGATCACATGGACGAATGAGCCAGATGGATCTAGGTCACCTATTGCAAACGGCTCGATCTCGCATGGCTTGCCCAACCAGTGTGCGTCAGCCTTAATCGTGGGCTTAATGATCAAGCTTCCGGAACTGTCCGGAAAATGCTTCCTGCACTCTTGGGCAGCGCCTTTCGCCACGACAACTCTGTGAATTACCCGGTCTTCAGTAGGCGGAAAATTAATAGGAAACGGAACGGTGCAGTCTCTATCTAAAAAAATACGATCTGGATGTTCAGTGATCCATCGCTCAGCGCCCTGAGCCTGCTTTGCTGAGTCGCGCACCGCGCGCTTGACCCATCTACTCCAAGCAAGCCCCAACTCTCCATTTGGCCAGGCGATAGTTTTCTCGCTGAAAATGACGATGTGCCGACCACAAACAACGAGAAGATCGCACAGTTCCTTCCCGTCACCACGGCCCGACTCTTTCTGGTCTCGAAATAGACTTGGGTAAGACCACAAATTCAGAAATGATTTCTCAGCCAGCTTCGCAAGATAGCGCTCTGACACCGTGGTTCCGCCGCCCCTTACCACGGGCGATCTTAACTGTTCCGGGCGTTCGTCAATTCCGGTTGGTCTAAAAATCTTCCGATATCCTTATTACAGAATAATCCCTAGAGGTTAGATAGCAACTATAACTCTCATTACGGTTGTAAAAAATGGTTCATTCGCCGTCGGCCATTGGCGTAGCCGAGATATTATGGCAGAGGTGGAAAATGGCGGCAATGGGTCATGACCGGACGATTGGGTGGGGTCGGCATGGCGTGTCGTTTACTCTATATGTAGTGGGTGTCTGTCTTAACCGGATAGGAACGGTTCACTCGTTCAAGACCTTTACCGCGCCAGACTCAGAATCCATTCGTCGCCTTCCCTTAACAGAGCGATATCTTTTTGTTCCAGGGCCAGCGCAAGCTGCTCCGGCTCCCCGATGTAGTGAATATTGATCCGCGCCTCGTCGCGGGACAGAAGCACCAGGTCCACGCTGTTGATCACGGCGACGCCATCCAGCCGCTGGCGCACCGCCAACCAATCCTTGAGTCCGCCGATGCGCACGATAGCCGCCACCACGCCCCGCTGTCCGAAATGAAGACGATTATCCAGTTTCCAGTTGTCTTCAACCCTAAGGGTCAATTCAAGGGCGGCGCGGGCCATCAGGCCGCTGAAGCTTTCGCCGTCAACGGAGGGAAATAACTCGGTGACGGTTTTTGCCTCGGTCACCGCGCCATAACGGGTGACGAAGACCTCCAGGGCCGGTCGCCCGCGCTCGTCCATGCGCTGTATGGCGTGCGCCACCAGGGTATCGCCGGCGCCATAGCGGGCGGCAACGGCGTTGAGACGTTGGCGGTCGCCGGCCAGCGCCTGCTCGCCGCCGATGGCGGCAATGTCGCGCAAGTCTCCCGTCGGCAGCAGCGTCGGCACCAGACTGTCTCTAAGCGAACGGGCGGCCCAGGCATCCCGCCAGGGATTGGGATCGTCAAACAGCAGTCTGGTCCCCGCCGTTTCGAATACCGGCAACACCAGAACCGGCTTGCTGGGAGTCTCGGCGAACGATACGGCGAAATCAATGAGAAGGCGGCGCACCTCGTCCCCCTTGAAGCGGAAATCCAGCTTGGCCAGATAGCGCACCTGGGAAGTCTTCTCTTCGGCCACCGAGAAGTCCTTGAGATAAGAATCGACTTTTTCACGGGTAAAATCCGGCAGGCGTCGATAATCGGAACGTATGACAAGGCGTTCCAGCAGCCTTTTGAAAGCGGCGACCTCTCCTTCGGCTACGGCTTGATCCCTGGCCGCAGCGGCGGCGTCGGCAGTGGCGTCAACCGCTACCCCCTTGACCTCAAAAACGTCAACGACCTTCGCCTGCGCCGGGACGCCGAGAATTACAAACGCGACGAAAAAGGCCGAGGCCGAAAAAACAACGGCTGACAAACGTCGATAGATCATTTCAATAATGTCCCGGATATATTATCTTTTGCGCGTCTCGGCTATTTTAGCATATCGAACCAAAGGTGGAAAACATTACCGGTCTAAGCTACAAGGATTCAGGCGTCGATATCGACGCCGGTGACGAACTGGTCGAGGCGATCAAACCGCTGGCTGCGGCAACGACGCGAAGCGGCGTCGCCTCCGGCCTCGGCGGATTCGGCGCTTTGTTCGACCTGAAAGCGGCGGGATACAAAGACCCCATTCTGGTCGCCGCCACCGACGGCGTCGGCACCAAACTGAAAATTGCCATCAACTCAAACCGGCTCCGAACGGTAGGCGTCGATCTGGTCGCCATGTGCGTCAACGATCTGGTGGTGCAAGGCGCCGAGCCTCTGTTTTTTCTTGATTATTACGCTACCGGCGGCCTTGAGGTAAAATCGGCGGCAAGCGTTATCGCCGGCATCGCCGAGGGTTGCCGTCTGGCCGGTTGCGCCCTCATCGGCGGCGAGACGGCGGAGATGCCCGGCATGTACGCCGCCAAGGACTTCGATCTGGCCGGCTTCGCCGTCGGCGCCGTCGAGCGCGGGGAGTTGCTGACCGGCGAGACCGTAAGCGAAGGCGACGTGGTCCTCGGCCTGACTTCCGGCGGGCTGCACTCCAACGGCTTCTCCCTGGTCCGCAAAGTCGTCGAAAAAAGCGGACTTGATCTTCTCGCTCCTGCCCCCTTCGACCAAAAGCGCAGCCTCGCCGAGGCTTTGCTGGAACCGACGCGCATTTATGTAAAAAGCTGCCTCTCGGCTATACGGGGCGGCGGCGTCAAGGCGCTGGCCCATATCACCGGCGGCGGTCTAATCGAGAATATTCCGCGTGTCCTGCCCCGGGGCCTCGCCGCCGAGATTGATGTTTCAACATGGCGGTTGCCCGATGTTTTCGCGTGGCTGGCCGACGCCGGCGGCATCGCGCCGGGCGAAATGGCCCGCACTTTCAACTGCGGCATCGGCATGGCGGTGGTGGCCGACGCCGGCAGAGCCGAGGACGTGGAAGCGGCATTGACGCAGGCAGGCGAGACGGTGTTTACCATCGGCAGGATCGTATCCACCTCTGGAGACGAGCCGATAGTAATCATCAAGGGACTGGACTCTGCATGGCGAAGCTGAGAGTCGGCGTCCTGATCTCGGGACGGGGCAGCAACATGCGGGCGCTGATCGACGCCGCGTCCGCTCCCGATTACCCGGCTGAGATCGTGCTGGTGGTCTCTAACGTACCCGGCGCCGGCGGGCTGGAATACGCAAAGAGCGCCGGCATCGCCGTCGCCGTCGTCAACCACAAGGAATTTGCGACCCGCGAGGCCTTCGAGGAGGCGGTATGCCGAAAGCTTCAGGAAGCCGAGGCGGAACTGGTGTGTCTGGCCGGCTTCATGCGGGTATTGACGGAAGGCATGGCAAGACGTTGGCGCGACCGCCTGATCAATATCCATCCGTCGCTGCTGCCCGCCTTCACGGGCCTGCATGTGCAGGAACGGGCCGTTGAAACCGGCGTCCGTTTCTCCGGCTGCACGGTGCATTTCGTGCGCCCGGCCATGGATGACGGCCCGATCATCGCCCAAGCCTGCGTGCCTGTGTTCCAGAGCGACAGCGCCGACGATCTGACGGCGCGGATTTTAATCCAGGAACACCGCATCTATCCGCTGGCGGTGAAGCTCATCGCCGAGGGACGGGTTCGCGTCGTCAACGAACGGGTAACCATCGACGGCGCTGACGAGGCCGACGGTGTATTGCTCAATCCGCAACCTTAGCTCCCTCCATCTCTTCCCTTATCAATTCGAGGGCGAGCCATTTTTCCTCCGCCGTCGCCAGATCGGCTTCGGTCGCCTCCAGCTTGGCCGCCGCCGTCGCAAAGGTCGCCGGGTCGCGGGAGAACAGGCCGGGGTCGGCGAGGGTTTCACGAAGGTCCGCTATTTCGGCTTCCATCAGCGTCATGTCGCCGGGCAGTGTTTGCAAGGCGTGTCGGTCCTTGAAGGAAAGGGTGCGCCTTGGTTTGGCCGACCGGTCGGCTTTCTTCGGTTTTGCCGCCTTCGCCGCCGTCGTCTCTTCCTTGCGGTCATGCCCGCGTTGAGCCGCCATGTCGGAATAGCCCCCGGCGTATTCGATCCAATGCCCGTCTCCCTCCGAGGCAATCACCGAGGTAACCACACGGTCAAGGAAGTCCCGGTCATGGCTGACCAGCAGCACCGTGCCGGGATAATCGGCCAGCATTTCCTGCAACAGATCGAGAGTTTCCAGGTCGAGGTCGTTGGTCGGCTCGTCCAGCACCAACAGATTGGAAGGCATGGCAAGGGCGCGCGCCAGCATGAGGCGGCCCCGCTCCCCGCCGGAGAGCGCTTCGATGGGGGTGCGCGCCTGCTCGGAGGTGAACAGAAAATCCTTCATATAACCGATGACATGCTTGGGCTTGCCGGCGATGGTCAGGGTGTCGCTGCCTCCGCCGGTAAGGGCTTCCGTCAGAGTCCATTGAGGATTGAGACTTTCGCGCCGTTGATCGAGGGAGACCATTTGCAGGTTTGTTCCCAGCCGGATCGTCCCTTCGTCGGGGCCGATAAGGCCGGTCAGCAGATTAAGCAGCGTCGTCTTGCCGGCGCCGTTGGGGCCGACAAAGCCGACGCGGTCGCCGCGCAAAATCCGCGCCGAGAAGTCCTTGACGATTGCCGCGCCGCCATAAGATTTGCTCACATTCTTGGCTTCCGCCGCCAGCTTGCCGGAGACTTCGCCCTCGGTAGGGGTCATTTTGACGACGCCGGTTTTGCGGCGTTGATCGCGGCGTTCCTGACGCAGGGCTTGAAGGGAGCGCATTCGCCCCTGATTGCGCTTCCGGCGCGCCGTGACGCCGTGAATCAGCCAATGATTTTCCATGGCGATTTTGCGCACCAGCTTATGACGGTCAACATCTTCCTGTTCCAGGGTTTCGTCGCGCCATGCTTCAAATTCGGAAAATCCCCGATCCAGGCGCCGCGCCTGACCGCGATCCAGCCAGACGGTCGCCCGCGACAGGTTCTCAAGGAAGCGCCGGTCATGGCTGATCAACACCAGGGCGGAGCGCAGACCGGCCAGTTCATTCTCCAGCCATTCGATGGCGGGCAGGTCCAGATGGTTGGTCGGTTCGTCGAGAAGCAGGATATCGGGTTCGGGGGCCAGGGCGCGGGCCAGGGCGCACCGCCGCGCTTCGCCGCCGGAAAGATGCGACGGCTGTTCTTCGCCGGTGAGGCCCAGTTGCTCCAGCAGATGCTGCGCCCGATAAGAGTCGTCGCCCGGCCCAAGTCCCGCCTCGACATAGGCAAGAGTCGTCGCGTACCCGGAAATATCCGGCTCTTGGGGCAGATAGCGGATCGTCACTCCCGACTGAACGAAGCGTTCGCCCTCATCGGCCTCAATCAGACCGGCGGCGATCTTGAGAAGAGTCGACTTTCCCGAGCCGTTGCGGCCGACCAGACACAGCCTCTCCCCCCTTGAAACAAAAAGCTCCGCCCCCTCAAGGACAGGCGCTCCGCCGAAGGTCAGATGAATGTCGCGCAGAATGAGAATAGGTGGGGCCATGGGAACCCGCCGCCGACAAACTTTCCGCTTACCTTACATGCAGGACCCGCAGCAACTGCTCTGCTCCGTTTTTGTCTTGGCGAATTCGACGCCTTTATCTTTAAGAAGTTTTGTCAACTCACCGCTTTCAAACATCTCGCGGACGATGTCGCAGCCGCCGATGAACTCACCCTTGATGTAAAGCTGGGGGATGGTCGGCCAGTTGGAGAATTGCTTGATGCCTTCGCGGATTTCCATATCCGCCAGCACGTCGACGCTCTTGAACTTGATCCCCGCTTCGGTGAGGACCTGCACCGTCGCCGCCGAGAATCCGCATTGGGGAAACATCGGCGATCCCTTCATGAAAAGCAGTACGGGATTTTCGTCGAGCGCCGCCCGGATGCGCGTGAATACTGGGCTTTCGTTCATTATTGTTTTCCTTTCTTGATGGAAGTCTTAATCGTCCTGGGGAACGCCGGTCTGAAGAGCCAAGGCGTGCAACTCGTTGCCCATTCGTCCTTGCAGGGCCTTATAGACCATCTGATGCTGTTGCACACGGCTTTTGCCGACGAATTGGCCGGAGATGACCAGGGCGCCGTAGTGGTCGCCGTCGCCGCGCAGATCCTCAATGGTGACCTTGGCGTCGGGGATGGCCGTTATGATCAGTTGCTCAATTTCTCTTGCGTCCATCGCCATGATGCGTCCCGCCTTTGTTTTACGCCGCCATGTAACCGGGCAGCCAGCCTTCGTTGATATCGCTCAGTTCATTCACCGATATGGAATGAAATCGGTTGACAGTCAACGAGTCTCCGCCCGTGGTCCCGATCCGCAGCGCCGGAACCAAGGCGTCTTTTGCCCTTTCCAGAAGCTCCTCCGCATTGACGCAGGTCAACAAATAGCGTCCCTGGTCCTCGCCGAACAACCGGGCGTTAAGTGGGGCGCCGCCGGACGGAATCTCTATTTCGGCGCCTATCTTTCCGGCCATAGCCATTTCCGCCAGGGCGACGAGAAGACCGCCGCCGGAAAGGTCATGACATGCGGTAAGACGGCCTTCCTCGATCATTTGGCGCACAAAATCGCCGTTTCGCCGCTCGGCCTGCAAATCGACGGGGGGCGGCGCCCCTTCTTCGCGGCCCTCGACCTCGCGCAGGTAGAGAGAGGAGCCGAGATGACCCTCGGTATCGCCGATCAGAATGACGGCTTGGCCCTGTTCCTTAAAGGACAGGGAGACGGCCTTACCGACATCCGCCAGCAGCCCGACGCCGCCGATGGCCGGCGTCGGCAAAACGGCCTTGCCGTTGGTCTCGTTGTACAGCGACACGTTGCCCGAAACTACCGGGTAGTCAAGGGCGATGCAGGCGGCCCTCATGCCTTCGATGCAGCCGACAAACTGGCCCATGATTTCGGGGCGCTGCGGGTTGCCGAAGTTCATGCAGTCGGTGATCGCCAGCGGTTTGGCCCCCACCGCCGTCAGGTTGCGCCAGGTCTCGGCCACCGCCTGCTTGCCGCCCTCAATCGGGTCGGCGTAGCAATAACGGGGCGTGCAGTCGGTGGTGATTGCCACCGCCTTCTGGGTCCCGTGCA
The DNA here is from genome assembly GCA_001830425.1 of Rhodospirillales bacterium RIFCSPLOWO2_02_FULL_58_16. NCBI lineage: Bacteria > Pseudomonadati > Pseudomonadota > Alphaproteobacteria > Rhodospirillales > Rhodospirillales bacterium RIFCSPLOWO2_02_FULL_58_16. The sequence continues at coordinate 1,199 of MIAA01000013.1, read as the reverse complement.
CCCGGACCACGGCGGCGTCGCCTCCCGGACGCTGCACGGTGTCGGTCATGACCATGTGGTCGTATTGTTCCCATATCCAACGCTTGGAGGCCAGATCGGGACAGCCGATCAGGGTTTTGAGCGCCGCTATCGGGTCACAGTCTTTAACGGCGGTAACCGTCTGCCGTTTCGGGGTCGGCCGCCAGGGACGGTCGTACTCGGGGGAGGCCTCGGCCAGCGGGTCGATGGGGAGATCAGCCACAATCTCGCCGTTCATCCTCAGCACCATGCGACCGGTGTCGGTAAGCCGGCCGATGACGGCGAAGTCCAGTTCCCATTTCTCGAAGATGGCGCGGGTCATTTCTTCCTTGCCGGGCTTGATGACCATCAACATGCGTTCCTGGCTTTCCGACAGCATCAGTTCATAGGCGGTCATGCCTTCTTCGCGCATCGGCGCCTTGTCGAGGTCCAGTTCGACGCCCATGCCGCCCTTGGAGGCCATCTCGAAGGACGATGAGGTCAGCCCCGCCGCTCCCATGTCCTGGATGCCGACGATGGCGTCGGTGGACATCAATTCCATGCAGGCCTCGATCAGCAGCTTCTCGGTGAAGGGATCGCCGACCTGCACGGTGGGACGTTTCTCCTCGGAATCCTCGTTGAACTCGGCCGAGGCCATGGTGGCGCCGTGAATGCCGTCTCGCCCCGTCTTCGAGCCGACATAGACCACCGGATTGCCGACGCCGGCGGCGGCTGAATAGAAAATCCTATCGGCATCGACCAGCCCTACGGTCATGGCGTTGACCAGAATGTTGCCGTCATAAGCCGAATGAAAGTCGCACTCGCCGCCGACGGTGGGTACGCCGACGCAGTTGCCGTAGCCGCCGATGCCGGCGACTACGCCCGCCACCAGATGTCTGGTCCTGGCGTGTTCCGGGCGACCGAAGCGCAGGGCGTTCATATTGGCGATGGGCCGCGCCCCCATGGTGAAAACATCGCGCAGGATGCCGCCAACGCCGGTCGCCGCCCCCTGATAGGGTTCGATGAAGGAAGGGTGGTTGTGGCTTTCCATCTTGAAGATGATCGCCTGACCGTCGCCGATGTCGATGACGCCGGCGTTTTCGCCGGGGCCGCAGATCACCCATTCGGCTTCGGTGGGCAGAGTCTTCAGCCACTTCTTGGAAGACTTGTACGAACAATGCTCCGACCACATCACCGAGAAG
>MIAA01000012.1:40539-47356 GCA_001830425.1 Rhodospirillales bacterium RIFCSPLOWO2_02_FULL_58_16 | reverse complement strand
GCTTGACCCGGCCATCCACGTCTTGTTTTCAGGCTGAGGCTTAATGGGTCTAATCAATCCTGAAATGCTTGTCGCCGGTCACTTTGGCATCCATTCCCGCGCCAACTTCTGCGCCTCGGCCATCTGGGCCGGGGTCATGCGCTTGGCGACTATATCCCGATTTTTGACAGCACCTTCATCCCCCTGGGCAGCCGCAAGATTGAACCACATGTGAGCCTTGACATCATCCTGCGTCACGCCCTGGCCTTGGCCGTACATGAACCCGAGGTTGTGCTGGGCGTCGGCGTAGCCCTGGGCGGCGGCTAAGCGATACCACTTGATCGCTTCCGCGTAGTCCTGCGTCACGCCTTGGCCTTGGTAGTACATGGCCCCGATGCTGGACTGGGCGACGGCGTTGCCCTGGGAGGCGGCTAGGCGGTACCACTTGACCGCTTCCACATAGTCCCGCGTCACGCCCTGGCTCTGGGAGTACATGAGACCGAGGTAGAACTGGGCTTGGGCGTGGTCCTGAGCGGCGGCTAGGCGGTACCACTTGATCGCTTCCGCGTAGTCCTGCCTCACGTCCTGGCCCAGCTCGTACATGAACCCGAGGTGGAACTGGGCTTGGGCGTGGTCCTGAGCGGCGGCTAGGCGGTACCACTTGACCGCTTCCACATAGTCCCGCGTCACGCCCTGGCCTTGGGAGTACATGAGACCGAGGTTGTACTGGGCGTCGGCGTTGCCCTGGGCGGCGGCTAGGCGGTGCCACTTGACCGCTTCCACATAGTCCCGCGTCACGCCCTGGCCCTTGACGTACATGAACCCGAGGTTGTGCTGGGCGTCGGCGTCGCCCTGGGCGGCGGCTAGGCGGTACCACTTGACCGCTTCCGCGTAGTCCCGCGTTACGCCCTGGCCCAGGTCGTACATGAACCCGAGACGGAACTGGGCTTGGGCGTGGTCCTGAGCGGCGGCTAGGCGGTACCACTTGATCGCTTCCGCATAGTCCTGCCTCACGCTCTGGCCCTTGACGTACATGAACCCGAGGTTGTGCTGGGCTTGGGCGTTTCCTTGCTCGGCTAAAGGTCGTAATAGGCGAAGAGCCGTTTCATAATCCTGTCTATCATATGCGGCTTTTCCATCCTCAAGAGGCTCGGCGACCACCGGAGCGGCGCATCCCGCCGCCAAAGCAAGAATGATAAGACCGGCCTTGATGATGTTCATTATATTCCCCCCGCCCCATAAAGAGCAAAATTATGGGTTGAACCGGGTGGCATCTTATCATCGTTTAGCGTGGGTCGTCTATTGCTCTGTCGATAACAAGTAATAGCCAAGACGTTGCCGCTGGTTTTTGCTATTATGGGGATCAACCCACTATGCGGAGGTTAAGGAAGATGGAAAACGTCGTTATCGCCTGCTTCCATGCCATGGCGGGGCCTACAGTAGCTTGATCAATGCAGCCATGGCCGCCACCAGCAGACCAGTTTGCCAATCCAATATCTTGCCAATGTGCATGGTGATGTGCAGTTCCAAATCGCGTAGATCGTATTTTGTGGCGAGTTCCTGCCTCGTCGCCTCGGCGAATTTCAGGGTATCAAAGGTTACGGCGCTCATGCCTCAAATATGCGCCTTCCCGCCCGTCCAGTCAACTTGGAGCTTGTCATGAATATTGCGAAGGACTCACCAGAAGTTATCAATTTCATGATGCTGTTCCAAAAGCTCCGGGGTTGTATCGACGATCGTCCCGAAGAGCTTGAAAAGTTGGCAAAGGATAATGAATCTATCCGGCAGCTTTGCATCGACTTGGAATGTGCTACCTTTCCTATTTTGATAAACGAACGGCGGCGGCGGCGACTATTTGCATCGCCGGTCGATCCAAAGTTCATCAAAGCTTGGCGCGACTATGAAGAGCAATACGCGACACCACTTGCAAGAATTGTATTTAGTGTGGAGAAGCCGGTGTTCGACGTTTTTCGGAAGATCGCCGACGATGACGCCAATGAGCAGGCCAATGCGATTGAAGGGGTATTGGACTTCGCCGGGGAGCAAGTGACACAAGATTGGTGTAACGTTTTTCCGCAGGGGTTTACGGAAAGCATCGTAGAAGGCGTCTCAGCGTGGAATCGCTTTACCGAAGAGACCGGATTCGATCTCAGGGGCATATTCAGGCGGCGGAATCTGGTGCCGTTCGTGCTCATGCCTCGCCATGTTTCGCAAAAGTATGGAGAAGCCGAGAAGATATCGCTTCTCACCCACTTGCAGCAAGCCCACGATGCATTCGTTTTCGGTATGCCATTCGCAGCGCTTGCCTTGATGAGGTCGATCCTGGAGACAACCTTGAAAAAGCACTATCATGCAGACGGAAATGATCTAAAAGCGAGAATCAACAACTGTCTGGAATTACCTGACGGCGCACCGAAGCAGGATCTTCACTGTTTGCGCTGCATGGCCAATGATGTTCTGCATTTAAACAACGAACGGGTTCAGCTTCCGGCGGACTCCGAGAAAGAGCTTTTACGCCTGTTCCTTGTCTTGCGTACGCTCATCGAAAAGGTGCCACAATGTGCCAAGACGTCGCCACCGCCGGCAGTTGGCAGGTCCGCCGTCCTCTCTATGCGACATCCGTCGGCCGCTGGCGGAACTACGAACAATTCCTCGGGCCGCTTGCGTTCTAGAGCAAATCAGGATTGATGAGAATCACTCAAAGCCACGTCGGGCCGCGCCTCATCGTCATTGCGAGGAGGCGAAGCCGACGAAGCAATCCAGTCCCCGCGTCGCCGCCATCTGGATTGCTTCGCTCCGCTCGCAATGACGGCAAATGCGTAACGCAGGTGATTTCAATCAACCTTGAAACTCTAAAGGGGGAGGATTTTTCCCCTATACGAGTCATTTTTTAAGGCTGATAGTATAACACGTCTTGCCGCTTTTTTTGCTATTATGGGGATCAACCTTGCAGGCGGAGACGAAGTAATATGAAAAACGTCGTTATCGCGGGATACGCCCGCTCACCGTTCACCTTTGCCGGCAAGGGAGGCTTGGCGAAGACCAGACCTGATGAATTGGCGGCGCAGGTGGTCAAGGCGCTCATCGAAAGGACCGGCGTCAAGGCCGGCGACATCGAAGACCTGATCGTCGGTTGCGCCTTCCCCGAAGGCGAGCAGGGAATCAACGTCGCCCGCCTGATCGGCTTTATCTCGGGGCTGCCTGACGCCGTCGCCGGAGCCACCGTCAACCGTTTATGCGGCTCGTCGATGCAGGCCGTTCACATGGCCGCCGGCGCCGTCCGCATGAACGCCGGGGAGGTTTTTATCTGCGCCGGAGTCGAATCAATGACCAGGGTGCCGATGATGGGGTTCAACCCCATGCCTCATCCCGGCCTGTATGGGACTTATCCACAGGCCTACATGTCCATGGGCGAGACCGCCGAGAACATCGCCGTCAAGTACAGGATCAGCCGCCGGGAGCAGGAGGAATTCGCGCTGGCCAGCCATCAAAAGGCCGCCGCCGCCGAGGCCGCCGGCAGGTTGTTGGAAGAAATCGTCGCTATCGGCGATGTCGGCAGGGACGGCTGCATCCGCGCCGACTCCTCGTTGTCGGCCATGGCCGACCTCAAGCCCGCGTTTGACGCCGGGGGATCGGTAACCGCCGCCACTTCCTCGCCGTTGACCGACGGCGCCTCCGCCGTCCTTGTCTGCGCCGAGGACTACGCGCAAAAGAACGGCCTGGAGCCTCTCGCCAGGATTATCGGCGTCGCCGTCGCCGGTTGCCTTCCCGAAATCATGGGCATCGGCCCGGTCGCCGCCTCCGGGAAAGCGTTGGCGCGGGCAGGCATCTCCATCAATGATATTGACGTCATCGAACTCAATGAAGCCTTCGCCTCCCAGTCGCTGGCCTGTATCCGCGAGTTAGGATTGGACATCGGCAAGATCAACCTTGACGGCGGGGCCATCGCCATCGGCCATCCGCTGGGGGCCAGCGGGGCGCGCATTACCGGCAAGGCGGCGGCGTTGCTCAAGCGCCAAGGCGGAAAGTACGCCTTGGCCACCCAGTGCATCGGCGGCGGCCAGGGCATCGCCACCGTGCTGGAGGCCGTATAGTGCCGCCTGTCATAAACAAGGTCGCGGTCATCGGCGCCGGGGTGATGGGGGCGGGCATCGCCGCCCACATCGCCAACGCCGGGACGCCTGTGCTGCTGCTGGACATCGTTCCCGAGAGCGCCGACAACCGCAACGTCATCGCCGAGACGGCGATCGCCAAACTGCTCAAGGCCTCTCCGGAGGCTTTGATGCACAAACGCAACGCCAAGCTGATTACCCCCGGCAATAGCGAAGACCACTTGGGAATGCTTGCCGATTGCGACTGGATCATCGAAGCGGTGATCGAGAAGCCGGACATCAAACGCGCCCTTTATGAAAAAATCGAGGCGGTGCGCAAGGACGGCTCCATCGTCTCATCCAATACCTCGACCATTCCGCTGTCCATGCTGACCAAGGGAATGGGCAAGCGGTTCATCGGCGATTTCCTGATCAACCATTTCTTCAATCCGCCCCGTTACATGCGGCTGCTGGAACTGGTGGCCGGACCCCAAACCCGCCCCGAGGCGGTCGCCGCCGTCCGCGCCTTTGCCGACGTGAGGCTGGGCAAGGGCGTAGTTGACTGCAAGGACACGCCGGGCTTCATCGGCAACCGCATCGGAACCTTCTGGCTGCAATGCGCCTTTGTCGAAGCCACGGCTTCGGATATGACCGTCGAGGAGGCGGACGCGGTGATGGGAAAGCCGTTGGGATTCCCCAAAACCGGCATTTTCGGCCTTCTCGATCTGGTGGGGCTGGACCTGATGCCGTTGATTCTCGGCTCGATGGAAAGAGCACTGCCCGCAAAGGACGCCTTCCACGGCATTTACAGCGAGCCGAAGATGATCAACGCCATGGTCGCCGACGGCTATACCGGGCGCAAGGGCAAGGGCGGCTTCTACCGCATGGACAAGTCGTCGGCCAAGAAGGTCAAGCAGGCCCGCAATCTCAAGACCGGCGATTACGCCGCCGCCGACAAGCCCAGACTGGACAGCATCGACGCCGCCAAGGCGGGAGGGCTGCGGGCGCTGGTCGAACATGCCGACAAGGGCGGGCGCTACGCCTGGAAAGTGTTGTCGTCCACCCTGAGCTACGCCGCCGACATCGCCCCCCAGATCGCCGACGACATAGACGCCGTCGATCAGGCCATGCGTCTCGGCTATAGCTGGAAATTCGGCCCTTTCGCGCTGATTGACAAGCTGGGGCCGGCGTGGTTCGCCGCAAAGCTGAAGGCCGCCGGCCTTCCCGCGCCCAAGTTGCTGGAAATCGTGGGCGAAAATACTTTTTACCGCACCCATCAGGGTAAGCCCCAATACATGGCTTTCGACGGCTCCTACCGGGACTTGGTCAGGGCCGACGGAGTGCTGCTGCTGTCCGACATCAAGCTGAACGGCAAACCCATTGCGCGTAACGGCTCCGCCAGCCTTTGGGATATCGGCGACGGCGTCGCCTGTCTGGAATTTCATACCAAGATGAACGCCCTCGACCCCGGCGTGATGGAAATGATCGGTAAATCCATCAAGATCGTCGCCGGCGGCTACAAGGCTCTGGTCATCCACAACGAAGCGACAAACTTCTCGGTGGGGGCCAATATCGGGCTGATGTTGTTCGCCGCCAACATCGCCGCCTGGAGTCAGATCGAGGAGATGCTGGAACAGGGCCAGAAAACCTACATGGCCCTCAAGTACGCTCCCTTTCCGGTTGTCGGCGCGCCGTCGGGCATGGCTTTGGGCGGCGGCTGCGAGGCGTTGCTCCATTGCGATGCCGTTCAGGCCCACGCCGAAACCTATATCGGACTGGTCGAGGCCGGCGTCGGCGTGGTCCCGGCCTGGGGCGGCTGCAAGGAAATGCTGACCCGTTGGGCCGCTAACCCGAAACGTCCCGGCGGCCCTATGCCTCCCGTCGTCAAGGCGTTCGAGACCATCGGCGCGGCTGTCGTCTCCAAATCGGCGGACGAGGCCAGGGACTACCTGTTTTTAAGGCCGGGCGACGGCGTCACCATGAACCTTGATCGTTTGCTGGCCGACGCCAAGGCCAAGGCGCTGTCCATGGTTGACGGGTACGCTCCTCCCGTCGCCCCGAAGATTTCCCTGCCCGGCGCGACGGCGCGGGCGGGAATGAAAATGGCAGTGGACGGCCTGCTGAAAAGCGGCAAGGCCACCCCCCATGACGCGGTGGTGGCCGGGGTCTTGGCCGGCGTCCTGAGCGGCGGCGATACAGATGTCACCGAGACTCTGACCGAGGACGATCTGTTAGCCCTTGAACGCCGCCAATTCATGATACTGGCCCGTAACCCGGCGACGCTGGCCCGGATCGAGCATATGCTTGAGACCGGCGCTCCGTTGAGGAATTAGACATGCCTGCTTACAAAGCCCCCCTTGACGATATGCGCTACGTCCTCAACGAGTTGTTCGCCGATCAGCCGATCCATCAACTGCCCGGCTGTGAGGAAACGACGCCCGATCTGGTTGACGCCGTCCTCGAAGAAGCCGGCAAGATTTGCGCGACCCTGCTTTTTCCCCTGAACCGCAGCGGCGACGAGGAAGGTTGTCACTTTGAAGACGGGCAGGTAAGGACGCCCAAGGGCTTCAAGGAAGCCTACAAGGCTTTCGCCGAGGGAGGGTGGACCTCGCTGGCCTGTGCCCAGGAACACGGCGGTCAGGGGCTGCCCGAATCGGTCAACCTGATGGTCGAGGAGATGATCTGTTCGGCCAACCTGTCATTCGGCATCTACCCCGGCCTCAGTCGCGGCGCCTATTCGGCGATTA
>MIAA01000012.1:5000-40512 GCA_001830425.1 Rhodospirillales bacterium RIFCSPLOWO2_02_FULL_58_16 | reverse complement strand
CCGCAGTCGGGAACCGATCTCGGGCTGGTGCGCACAAAGGCCGAGCCGCAAGGCGACGGCAGCTATGTCATCACCGGGACCAAGATATTCATTTCCTCCGGCGAACATGACTTGACGGATAACATCGTCCATCTGGTGCTGGCCCGCGTCCCCGGCGCTCCTCAAGGCATTCGGGGAATAAGTTTGTTTCTGACGCCCAAACGCAAGGTTAACGCCGACGGCTCGCTCGGCGAAGCCAACGCCGTTGCCTGCGGCTCCATCGAACACAAGATGGGGATCAAGGCGTCGGCCACCTGCGTCCTTAACTTTGACGGGGCCGTCGGTTACCTGGTGGGCGAATTGAACAAGGGCATGCGGGCCATGTTCGTCATGATGAATATGGCGCGGCTGTCCGTCGGCGTTCAGGGTCTCGGCGTCGCCGAGGCCGCCTACCAGGGCGCCGTCGCTTACGCCCGCGAGCGTCTGCAAGGGCGGGCGCTTGCCGGTCCCAGATACCCCGACAAACCGGCCGATCCCCTTATCGTCCACCCCGACATCCGGCGCATGCTGCTCACCATGCGCGCCAACATCGAGGGCTGCCGGGCGCTGGCGGGCTGGACGGCCCGCAACATGGACATCATGGAGCGCCACGCCGACCCGGAGGAGCGCCGCAAGGCCGAAGACCTGGTGGCGCTGCTTACCCCCATCGTCAAGGCCCATCTCACCGACATGGGTTTCGAGGCGGCCAACCTGGGGGTTCAGGTGTACGGCGGTCACGGCTATATCCGCGAGAACGGCATGGAACAGTATGTGCGCGACGCCCGCATCACCCAGATTTACGAAGGCGCCAACGGCATTCAGGCCCTCGATCTGGTGGGGCGCAAGCTGGGCGCTCATACCGGGCGCTACCTCAGGAGTTTCTTCCACCCCGTCGCCGCCTTTATTGAGGCGCATCAGGGAGACGGGGCCATGGAGGAATTCATCGGGCCGCTGGCCAAATCCTTCTCCCGCCTGCAACTGGCTACCGGCCGGATCGCTCAAAAAGGTCTCGCCGACCCCGAAGAGGCGGCGGCGGCAGCCACCGATTACCTCAAGCTGTTCGCCCTGACGGCGCTGGCCTATGTCTGGGCCATGATGGCCAAGTCGGCCTCGGCCAAGGCGGATAACGACCCGACCGGCTTTTACAAAAACAAGACGGCGACGGCGCGTTTCTTCATGCAACGCCTGTTGCCCCAAACCGGCGGTTTATTATCCGCAATCATGTCCGGCAAAAGCGCGGTGATGGATTTCGACGAGGAAGCGTTTTAGGGGGGATTATCGGCCTCTGTGTTTCATAAAACAGTGCTTATTCCGGTCAACGCGCCGGGCGTTAGCTTACGGCAACCTCCCCCGCCCCCTCCTTCGTAAGGAGGGGAAAGTGCAGTGGCTGCCATAAGGCGGCTATCCGCCGGCCAATACTGTCCGCGCCCGCTTGTCGGCGCCGGAAGGCAGCGGCGCCGTCTTGTCGGCGATCCAGGCGGCGATGTCGCGCCATATGGTTTCGGCTTTCAGGTCGCGCAGCAGCATGTGATAGCCTTCTTCGTAGAGGGCCACGGTGAACTTGTCGGCGTTGCCGGCGGGCAGGCTTTCCAGCATCCTGTATGTGGGCTTCTTGGGGATGATCTCATCCTTTTCGCCGTAGAGGATCAACGTAGGCGCGTGGAGGCGGGCCGATGAGGCCAGCGCCTCGTCCATCAGATCGGCCAGGCCGTAGATGGCGTCGATGCGGGTCTTCTTGATGACCAGAGGATCGCGTCCCAACGCCCGCAGCATCTCGATATTATCGGAAGCCTTGAGCTTGAGGCCGCGCCCGGTCAGTTCCGCCCACGGGACGGTGTGGGCGCCGATCCACAACGCCCATGTCTGGTAAAAGGGCATGGTCTCGCGTCCCCACACCGCCGGCGCCGAAAGGATGACGCCGTCAACCTCGGGCGCGTCCTTGCCGGTCATGGCGGCTATCGCCACGGCGCCGCCCATGCTTTCGCCGAGCAGGAAAAGGGGAACGCCGGGATGGGTAATCCGCATTTCCCCGACAAACGCCTTGAGGTCATTGACGTAGGCCGCAGGGCCGGGCCACAGTCCGCGATTGGGCGCCCGGCCGAAGCCGCGCTGGTCGAAGGCATAGGCGGCTATGCCGTGGCCGGCCAGAAAGGTTCCGGGATCGGTGAAAAAGTTGCTGTAGTCGTTGAAGCCGTGCAGGGCGATGACCACGGCTTTCGGCCCGCTGTCGGGCAGCCATTTACGCACAGGCAGGGAGGCGCCGTCGGCGGCGATGAAGCCGTCCGTGGAAAGAACCGGGCCGGCTATCTCCGGTCCCGGCGGCAGCACGGTCGGCGTGCAGGCGGCGACCATCAACAGCATGATGGCTGATATCCGCTGTTTCATTCTTTATCTCCGTGGCGGCCGGTCAGATGCAGAAAGATGTCTTCCAGTTCCGTCTCCCTGGTCGTCAGATCGACGATGGTAAGGCCGGCGTCCCGCAAAGCGCCCAGAATCTCGCCGCAGTTGACCTTGCTGGGGGGATAACGAAAGACCAGTCGGCGGGCATTTCGACGCTCGACATTAAATCTGCCGAGACTTTCGGGGACGGCGTCGATGTCTTCGGCCAGCGTTACCGTCATCTCCTTGGCGTCAATGTGGCGCAACAGGGTCGGCGTAGAATCACAGGCGATCAGCCGCCCGTGGTCGATAATGGCGATCTTGTCGCAAAGCTCTTGGGCTTCCTCCAGGTAGTGGGTGGTAAGCAGGATGGTGACGCCGTTTTCGTTCATCTTGCGCAGATGGCTCCACAGTTGCCGGCGCAACTCGACATCGACGCCGGCGGTAGGCTCGTCCAGCACCAGCACACGCGGCGAATGCACCATCGCCTTGGCCACCAGCAGACGGCGGCGCATGCCTCCGGACAGGCGGCGGGCGTAGATGTCGGCCTGCTCGGAAAGACCGACCGCCGCCAGCACCTCGTCGATGCGGCGCTCGCGCCGGGGAACGCCGTAAAGGCCCGCTTGCAGGTCCAGCGCTTCACGCGGCGAGAAGTAAGGGTCGATATTCAGCTCCTGGGGGACGACGCCGATGGCGCGGCGGGCGGCGCGCATGTCCGCCTCGATATCATAGCCCCATACCCGCGCCTCTCCCGAGGTTCTGATGACCAGCCCGGCGAGGATATTGATCAGCGTGGATTTGCCGGCGCCGTTGGGTCCGAGCAGCCCGAAAAACGAACCTCGCGGGATGGCCAAAGAGAAGTCCCTGAGCGCCTCGTTGGTTTTATTGCCGCCGGGGGCGGCGTAAGTTTTACAGAGACCCACGGTCTCAACGGCATTCTCGGGGGCATTTTTGATCATGAACAGCCAACGGCATTGAAAGCATCAAGGCCAATCGCTATCATCAGGGCGTCCTGCCGGTCAACGCTTCTTAAGGGTAAACATCATGATGCCGGAAGAATATGAGGTCGTAACAAGCGCCGGAGTCAGTTGCGATGGAGGCGGCCCTTTGGGCCATCCCAAGGTCTACCTGATGATGGGAAAAGACGGAAAGATCGTCTGCCCCTACTGCTCGCGCCGCTACGTTCTCGCCGAGGACGCCGGACAGACGCCGGGGCATTGACGGATGATCAATGGGGATGCCTGTTTTTAGCATTGTACAGGTTCTTGATGTTAAAGGGAGCCATTTCGCCCGGCGTCCCAACCGGGGAGGTGACGGGGTCGCCGTCTATGTAGTCGTACCCCGCGCATACTGCGGCGCTGATGAGGCTTCTTGTTTTTAGGCCGCGCGCGTAAATTTTGAAGCCTTGTTGTTCCGCCCGTTCGGCAAACTTGTTGATGCCGTCAACGAGTTTGGCTTCGGGTTCGTTCAAATTTGAAATATCGAATCCTATGGCGTAAAAGCCGAGTCCCGCAAATTTCGTAAAATCCCTGTTGTCCAAACGAACGCGGATGAATGCGTTATCGTTGGATAATTTTAACAGAAGTATGGCTTCTTCCAGGCGATTGCGGGGCGCCCCCTGGGGAATGCCGATCAGTTCAAACAAAAGACTGTCATGAAATTCTTTAGGCGTGGATTTGGTGATTTTCCTGTACTCGCTCCGATGGTTGGGTTCGGTCAGGGTCACATAGTGAACGGGAACGATCAGAACGGCTTTTCTCCCCTGTGACATCAACAGATTGAGTTCATTCGCGGCCTCAAGAAGGCAGGAGCCGTCATGCTCGGCGTTGGCGTGCGACCCGGGACTTGTCAGCACCGCCGCGCTTCCTACCAAAAAGGCTCCTTCCGAAGAGACCCGGGCGGGAATGCAGACATGAGCCGCCGTGACTCCCTTCTTCACCAGCCACATGGGCCGATAGACAAATTTCAGATGGCCGAACGAATATTTCTTTTTTTCGTGGGGGGACAGCCTCGCCAGGAATTCAATTTCCTCGCGGAACTTGGCGACTTTTTCGTCAATCGCTTCCTCGCCGGAGGTTTCCTCCACTGAATCGTCCGATTGGGAAGGAAGAGCGCGAGGCAGGTCCGAAGGCGTAAATATCTCGTGACGTTTAATGCCTTTCAATTGGCCATGGTCGATTTTTTGGGAGAATTCTTCAAGGTCCAGCCTGCTGATGGAAAGCCCTTTTTTGGGGTCCATGGTCGTCGCGGCGACTTCGATGAGCGACGAGTTGGCTTTTTCGCCGAAAATTCTCAGGGAAATCTCCTCGGCGATCAGGACGCATCTGAGTTGCCCCTGCTCCGGCGTAAGCCGGGAGAAAATAATGACATAGGCGGTATCCTGATAGGACGTGAAAACATCATCGCGGGAAGTATGCCTGCTGATGGATTGGTGGATTATGGCGTGGACTTTATCGGCCATCCTCGGCCACTTTTCGCCGAAATGCTTTTTAATATTGGACAACCCGATGATATTGATCCCCCCCGCCGCCAGGTTTGGGCTATTTCCCGCTATTTCTTTGATTTTATGGGCGAAATCAGCGGCCTCCAGGGGGAGATAGCAGGATTTTTCCCGGGCGGCGCTTTTACGGCTTATGACCGGGGTTTTAACGGGAGGCCCTGCGGGGCGCTTTGCCTCTCCCTGGTCATGAGTTTGAAACGCTTTAGTGAAAAGCCTTATCAGGCGAGCCGCAATAGTCATGAGAAGGCTTATCCGTTCTCCATCGCCATCAACACGGCGCCGAGGAGTTCCTCTTTGGTAAAGGGTTTGGGGAGAATGGCGTGCGCCCCCATTTCCTTGGCATATTTCAAGAAATCCAGATTATGAACGCGCCCTCCGCCGGAAATCGCCACGATTTTAATATCGGGATATTTGCTTCTGATTTCCATGGTTGTTTCGACGCCGTCCATTTCCGGCATGATCATATCGGTAATGATAAGCTCCGGCGGACGCGAAACGACCATCTCCATTCCCTGCTTTCCGTTGCCGGCCAAGGACACTTCAAAGCCGACCTTTTCCAGGATCATCTTGATGGTCTTGCGGACCATTTCTTCGTCATCAATTACAAGAACGTGGGTCATTTGGCCTCATTCCTAATGGTTGACTGCATTATAATCGCTTTCCCCGGCGATGTCCCGTCCATTGTAGGGCGAGCCTATAAAATTAGCACTTCTCGCCATTGCAAGGCATGATAGATTGATTCCATGGAAAATGATCTGATCGACACCGGCGTCCTCGTTGTTGAAGACGAAGCGGTCGTTATGAGCGTCATCATCATGGTGCTGAAAAGGATCGGATTTTCCCGAATCCGGACGGCCCGTGACGGCTTGGAGGCTTGGGCGACGTTCAGGGATCACAACAGGGAACTGGGCCTGATAATCTGCGACTGGAATATGCCGCGAATGGCGGGCATCGAGTTCCTTCAGGCTGTCCGGAAAATCAGTCAAATTCCCTTTATCATATTGACGGGACGGGGCGATGTTGACGCCGCGCTCCAGGCCAAGGAGGCCGGCGTTTCCGCTTTCATTTACAAGCCGTCGTCGCCGAGACAGTTGACCGAAAAGATATTGTCCCTGTTAAAACCCAAGAAAGACGACAAGAGTGAAGAGCAAGATCATATCAAGATTGATTAATGCCTGAGTGGTTATTAACGGATAAAATCCGGAGTCGAAGAGAGAATTACCGGCCTGTGTGTTTTGACACAGAGGCGCAGAGGCGCAGAGAAGACCAAGCAAAGGTTTTTCTTCCTGCCTTTTTTTATTCTCCTCTGTGTCTCTGAGCCTCTGTGGTCCAAAAAACGGCGCTTTTTTCACTCAACGCGCCGGGCGTTAGGGGTATCGGCGGCAACCTCCCCTCCTTTGTAAGGATGGGAAAGTACGATTATGATCAACTCATGGGGCTTGAATTCGAGGTGTTATCGTTGTCCATTATCAGCGGAAGGTAAATCTCGAAGGTCGTTCCCTCGTCCTTCTTGCTGCTGACCGTAATCGCCCCTCCCATTCCCTTGACGCTGCCGAGAACCATAGGCAGGCCCATGCCTGTTCCCTTCCCGACCTCCTTGGTCGTGAAGAAGGGATCGAAAATCCGCTCCAGGGTTGCCTCGTCCATTCCGCAACCGGTATCCCTGACCGTCAGTTTCACATAACGGCCCGGTTCCAGGTCCGCAATGCGGACCTCGTCGCCTTCATGCAGTTCGATTTCCTCAAGCGTGAATTTGATCGTTCCATGTTCCTTGCCGATGGCATGACAGGCATTCGTGCCGAGGTTCATGATGGCCTGGTGAATTTCCGTCGAGTTGGCCATGACCGTCTTGCCGAGGATTAAAACATCGGCCTCGATTTCGATGGTGGTCGGAATCGTCGCCCGCAGAAGTTTTAGGGCATTCTGGAATATATCGGCGATATCCACGGCCTTCATTTCTATTTTGTCCACCCGGCTGAAGGCGAGGATTTGCTGGACCAGTTTCCGCGCCTTGTCGGCGGCATCCATAACGACTCCCAGGTCCTCCCGCATGGGACTTCCCGGCGGAAGGTCATCAACGATCATCTCGGTGATGCCGACAATGGGAACCAGCATATTGTTGAACTCATGGGCGATGCCGCCGGCGAGTTGCCCCAGCGATTCCATTTTCCGGGATTGTCGGAGCTGCTCCTCAAGGTCTTCCTTTTCTTTCCCGCGCCGAACTTGTTCGGTGATGTCCTGAACGGTGCTGAATATCTTGACGGGATCGTCATGATTGACGGATTTCACCTCGCTATGCACTTCGCCCTGTTCACGGATATGTTTGACGGTTCCATCTTTCAGAACGATGCGGTAACTGATGTCATATTGCGTTCTGTCGGCGAGAGCCTTCTCGACCGCCTGATGCACGAGCAAGCGGTCTTCAGGATGCACGAGTTTTGTGAGGGGAGCGCGGGTAATCTTGCCCTGCCGGGGCTTCAGATCGAAGATGCGGACAGCCTCATCGGAACAGACAAGTTCGTCCGTTAACATGTTCCATTCCCAGTTGCCCAGCTTGACCATGCGTTGGGCCTCGGCCAGCCTCGCCTTGCTGTCTTGCAGGAACGCGGCTGTCTGCTTGTGGCTGTCGCTTTCGAGGGATAGCTGCTGGGTCCGCCGCTTGACCCGCGCCTCAAGCTCTTCGTTGAGTTTTTTAACCTCTTCCTCGGCCAGGCGGCGTTCGGTGATGTCCTGAATGGTGCCGATGACGTAATTCACCGGCTTCATTTTGTCCCCGATAGTCTCAATGATGTCATGCATGTACCGAACCTCGCCGTTCGGACGGATAATCCTGTATTCAATATCCTTGACTGAATGGGCAAGCAGGCAATTCGCCATGGATTCGAAAACACGCTCCCGATCATCAGGGTGGATGGTGTTTTCAAAAATCTCCTGGGTAGGGGGAGCGCCCGGAGGAACCCCCAGAATTCGGTAGGTTTCCTCGGACCATGAATGTTGACTGGTGCCGATGTCCCATTGCCAACTGCCGATGTGGGCGAGGCGCTGCGCATCGGCAAGACGATTTTCACTTTCCGACAGCCTCAGCAGCACAGGATTGCTGATGCGGTAGAAAATAACCGCCCCCAGGATAATGGCGACAAGGGTGATCAAAATAATAATTGCCGTAGCCTTGACGAACGGCATGCGAATCTCGGACAGGTTAATCTTGACGACGATCCCCAGGTTTAGAACCGCCACCGGTTCATATGCGGCGAGAACCTTGGCGCCACGGTAATCAAGGCCGACTATCGACCCGGATCGCTCCTGAAGCGCCTGGCGCATGGGTTCAGCCAGATTCGAATGAAAGAAGGGAACCGTCTCCGGATGGTTCATGATTGAATCCCGGTGTCTCAGTATGAAGACGATCCGGTCGCCGTCCCGGCGGGCCATCATGAATTCCCCCGTTTCACCGAAGCCCTTTAACCTGTCGTGGGCATCCCTGATTTGCGCAAGGGTCGCGGCGGCGGCGCCTCCGGGGTAGTCGTTGCTGTATTGTTTATCGAATCGGGCCATGGCTTCGATCAGACGCGCCCGGCTTTGCGCCGCTTCGATCAGACGCGACCGCTGTTCCTCGAATGCGGTATTGTATAAAATGCCGATTATCGCGGCCCCGTTGGTTACGGCAATGATCCCGATGATGAAGATCAGAACCATTATGTTCTTGCGGCTGTAGGCGGACTTTTTAAGGTCGCCGAGTTCAAAGCGAACCCTCTTGATAAGAAGCGCGGACAGCGCCATCACTGATGCCGCAATCAAAATCGTGGTCAGGGCTGCGGTCAAAATGGTTCTCAGTCGGAGGGCGTTAATCGTGCTTGCGCTCTCCAGTTCGTCTTGACGGACGACGGCGTCCAGGTCGGCGAGCAACTCGCCCCGCGCCATCTCCGACAGAATTTTAACGCCCGCCTCATTCCTGCGGCTCTCATCATCCGAGGCCTTCTCTTGAAACAGATCGCGGGCAACCTTGAGAAACGCCTTGACGTCGCGGTCAACGTAAGCGTTCGGGCCGAAATACAGCGACCTCATGCTTGCGGAGAGGTCTCCCGCAAGGCCGAGCTGCTTATCTCCATTGACCAGCCCATGGTGCGATTGATCCATGGCCTTAACGGCGTCGAGGTAATCGCCGTATAATTTCACGTCCTCCGTCGGACCGCCGAGATGTTGAATTTCCTTGGCGAGAAGGGCAATCCGCTGGGACAACATGCGTTGGCGACCGCTGATGTTTATCCGGGCGCCGGCGCTCTCTTGAACGGAGATGAGCTGATCAAGCGAAAAACAAACAAAAGAAAAAGCCGCCACCATAACGCCGACAATGACGGCGTAACTGACAACCCGGTACTTGATGAACAGATCACGCAACTGAATCGAACCTTTTAAACGGCTTGGGACGACAAGGATAATCGACTTTCCAGAGCGGTTTGCGACCGAATAGAATCATCCCCCCTCACCCGGCTTCGGGTAAGGCGCGTCGTGCCGACGCACCAACCCTTCGCATCCCTCTCCCCCGCCGCTTGCGGGGGGAGGGTGAGGGGGGCGCCATCTGATCGCAACCCGCTTTAAATTATCCGGGAACTCCATTCTTGTCAGAAGTTTATATTATTCAGGCGTGGCCGGCGGTCCCGGACAACATTCTGGGGTCGATTCCGATCTTGGCCATGGCCCGGCGCCATTTGTTGTCCAGGTCGGGGCCGAAAATAAGATCGTCGTCGGGCGCAACGTGAAGCCATCCGTTGGCTTTGATTTCTGATTCCAGTTGTCCCGGCCCCCAGCCGGAATAGCCGAGCGCCAGAAGGCTGCGGCGCGGGCCGGCGCCCCCGGCGATATCCCTGAGGATATCCACGGTGGCGGTCAGCGCCACCTCTTCGTTTACATGAAGCGTTGTTTCCCGGCTGTAGTCCGGAGAATGAAGAACAAATCCGCGACCGGACTCCACGGGGCCGCCGGAGTGGATAATGATCTGCTCATAGCTGCCGACGGCTTCGATGCCCAGTTGCCCGAGAAGATCGGGAAAGGTCATGGCGTTCAGCGACCGATTAATGACAAGGCCCATGGCCCCCTCGGCGCCATGGGCGCATACGCAGATTATCGTTTCGGCAAAACGAGGGTCCATCATCCCCGGCATGGCGATGAGCAGTTGTCCGGTAAGGGTTTTTCCTAATTGAATCATCATTTCACCCTAACGCCTTGCCCAGGGCCAAAACTCATTAAATTCGTGAAATTCTGTGACATCAAAATGACCGAGGGGCAAGGAGAATCGGCGAAGGCGGGCCTGAAGGCCCCCGGCGAGCCGATTTTCCGCTACCCATTCGGTCATTCTGATGTCACCCTTCTCGGGCGCGGCGGAAAAGGCGACCGGACGTCTTCAAAGGCCTCAACCGTAGCAAATACTACGCTTTTCGGCCTTTTCATAGCCGGGCCGCCTTTTCTGCTTCGCGCAGAATTCATGAATTTAATGAGTCTTGGCCCTCAGCAAAAACAACCCGGTTCGCCGTTTCAATCAGGACCGATCCGGCTCGCCGTGCGGATGGCGGTTTTCCGCCTTTTTTCCGCCTTTTTAAAGGGCTAGTTTAAGCTGGCATGTTTTATCTCGGATCAATAAAGACGCAGTGGGCGTCGGCGGCGGCGTTGTTGGCGGCGTTTATGCCCGGCCACGCCCTTGCCGAAGCGGCGGCCTCGAAGTGGGCCGATTCCGACTTTACCGGCGTTCGGCTGATTTCCGCCGTCGAGGCGACGGGCGGGCTGGAGTCGGTGTCGCTGGGGCTGCATTTCCGTCTCAAGGAGGGCTGGAAGGTCTATTGGCGTTCGCCGGGAGACGCCGGCTTTCCGCCGCGCGTTGATTGGGCGGGTTCGCAAAATCTTGAAAAGGCCGTTTTGTCGTGGCCGGCGCCCGAGCGGTTCTCGATCCTGGGATTTGAGACGCTGGGCTACAAGGACGAGGTGGTGCTGCCGATCAGCGCGATTCCTTCACGCATCGGCGAGCCTGTAAGTTTCGCCGCCGCCGTCGATTATCTGGCGTGCAACAAGATTTGCATTCCCGTCCGGGCGGAACTGACCCTTGACCTTCCGGCGGGACCGCCGCTGCCGAGCGCCTTCGTTTATTCCATCCACCGTTATGCCGTGCGTGTGCCGGGCGACGGCGCCGCCCACGGCGTGACCATCGAGCGCGCCGAGGCGTCGGGCGGAGGAAAGGATGCGGCGCTGAGAGTCAGCGCATCCGGCATTATCCCCTTTGTTAAACCCGACATGTATATCGAAGGGCCTGAGGAACTACAGTTTTCAGCGCCCAGGGTGCGCTTGAGCGACGGCGGGCGGAGCGCCCTGCTGGAGGTTTCCGTCAGCGGCGGTAAAGACCGAAACGGCGGGCTTGTCGGCAAAAACCTGACCATCACCATCGTTGACGGGGCGCGTTCCGCCGAGCGGTCGCTTACGGCGCTCCCCGGCGCCGCCCTCCCGGCGGCGGAGAAGGCAGGTCAGCCGTCGTTGCCGCTGATTCTGGTTATGGCGCTGATCGGCGGCCTGATCCTCAACCTCATGCCTTGCGTGTTGCCGGTCCTGTCGATCAAGCTGCTCGGCGTCATTCGCCACGGCGGCGGCGAGCGGCGCAAGGTGCGTCTCGACTTCATCGCTTCGGCGTCCGGCATCCTGTTTTCATTTCTGGTTATGGCCGGCGTTCTGACGGCGTTAAAGGCGGCTGGGGCTTCCGTCGGCTGGGGCATTCAGTTCCAGCATCCGTGGTTTCTGATCGCCCTGACCCTGCTGGTGACGTTGTTCGCCTGTAACCTGTGGGGCTTTTTCGAGTTCAGGCTGCCGAACGGCATTTACAATATCGGCGAACATTCCAGCCATGCGCACGGCCTCGGCGGCTCCTTCGTCTCCGGCGTCTTCGCCACCCTGCTGGCGACGCCGTGCTCGGCGCCGTTCCTCGGAACCGCCGTCGGCTTCGCCATGACTCGCGGCGCCGCCGAAATCTTTGCCGTTTTCACGGCGCTCGGCGTCGGTTTGGCGCTGCCCTTTCTGGCGATGGCGGCGGCGCCGGGACTGGCGACGCGGCTGCCCAGGCCGGGACCGTGGATGAATAGTCTGCGGCGCGTCCTCGGCGTGGCCATGGCGGCGACGGCGGCATGGCTGCTCACCGTTCTTGTCGCCCAGGTCGGCATTGTCGCCGCCGTCGTGATCGGGGTTATGATGACCTTCGTCGGGGCGGCTCTTTACGCCGGTCGTCGCCTGGGGCGCGCTTCGGCCATGGTTGTGATCGCGCTTTCAGCGGCGGCCTTTGTAACGCCTAATGTGCTTTTCTCAGTCGCCCCGCCGTCCGTCGCCGGCGGCAATGGAGAACCGGAACTTCGGTGGACGCCCTTTGACGAGGCGGCCATCGCCGGGTTGGTCGCCGGCGGCAAGGTGGTCTTTGTCGATGTCACCGCCGACTGGTGCATCACCTGCATCGTCAACAAGAGATTCGTTCTTGCCAAGGGGCAGGCCTTCGCTCGTCTGTCCGGCGATTCGGTGACGCTCATGAAGGCCGACTGGACGCTGCCCGACGAAAATATCTCCAGGTATCTGGCCGGCTTCGGGCGTTACGGCATTCCGTTCAACGTCGTTTACGGGCCGGGGGCGGCGGACGGCCTGCCCTTGCCGGAACTGCTGACGCAGGACGCCGTGCTGACCGCCCTCGACAAGGCGGCCCTATCTCCGTCGGCTTCGTTGCGGTGAAATTATGCCAACGACCATTGACGATGATTCGTTGTCGGTTGGGTTAGATGTGGAAAAGTCCTCCCCCTTGCTTCAAGGGGGAGGTCAGGAGGGGGTATTGAGCAACCTCCCCTAACCCCTCCTTGGTAAGGAGGGGAAAGCGTTGGGGTCGCCAACTGCGGGTGTTACTTTGTTTTATTCCCGGCGATGGCCTCGCGGGCCAGGGCGTCGGCGCGTTCGTTTTCCTCGTGGCCGGAGTGGCCCTTGATCCACAGCCATTCCACGTCGCGGCCCAGCAGCGCCTCGTCCAGGCGTCGCCACAGGTCTTCGTTCTTGACCGGCTTCCTGCCGGCGGTTTTCCAGCCGTTGCGCTTCCAGTTGTGAATCCACTTGGTGATGCCGTCGCGCAAGTAGGCGCTGTCGGTGTGCAGGCGAATGTCGGGGCCGCGTTTTATGGCCTCGATTCCCCTGATCGCGGCCATCATCTCCATGCGGTTGTTGGTGGTCTCGGCCTCGCCGCCGGACAGTTCCTTCTCGTGGCCTTTCCAGCGCAGGAGAGCGCCCCAGCCGCCGGGGCCGGGATTGCCGCTGCATGCCCCGTCGGTGAACAGGTCAACAGTGTCGCTTTTGTCGTTCTTCATGGTCACGCTCTGTTTAAGTTTAACAGCCCCCTAATGTAACTTCGTTTGCGCAATAATGCTACGCGGTTGTGTCAGGCTATGATAGCGAAGATTGACATCGGGTCGCGGGAGGCCCATATTTTCAGGAAAAGGAGGCCCCGCCATGAACTTCAGCCTGACGCCGAATCTTGAACAGTTTGTCCGCGACCGCGCCGCGTCCGGGGATTATAACAACGCCAGCGAAGTGGTGCGCGAGGCGATCCGGCTGCTGAAACGCACCGAGGAGCAACGCGCATTGAAACTGGAGCGTCTGCGTACGGCGGTCGCCGGCGGCGACGAGGCTTTGAAGCGGGGCGAATTCACGGAGATCGCCTCCGAAGAAGACCTGGACGCCTTCTTTGACGATATGTAAACGTCTGCGCGTTTCCGCCCCCGCCAAGGCCGATCTTGCCCACATCGGCGACCATACCCGGCGCGTGTGGGGGGCGGCGCAAAAGCACAAATATCTCGGCCTGATCAAGGATAAATTCAATGCGCTCCGGCGAATGCCCGGTCTCGGCGCATCTCGCAACGATATCGCCGCAGGCCTCCGCGCCCTCATGGCTGAACGGCACATTATTTTTTATCGCGAAACGCAAACCGAATTGGAAATCGTCCGCGTTTTACATGGGAATATGGATGTCGAAGCCTTGAGAGAGGGAGTATTATCTGTCGAGCTTTGAATCTTGCGGCCTGAACCGTATATCCGGGGGTAACTTTGTTTGCAGGATTGATGGTTAAAACCCGGTCGCGCCTTTTCTGTCACCGTCTCGCGGCGGCGCTTATGCCGGCGCTGGTTATGTTCGCGGTCTCGGCGGCCCCGGCCCCGGCGGCGATTCCTGAGAATCCGGCGGCGGGTTCCAGAGATGACGCCGTTAAGGCTCCTGATCCGCTGGTGCGGCGCATTCAGGAGGCTTTGGCGGCGGCGAGGCGCTATTTCGGGCCGGTTGACGGCCGCTTTAACGCCGATCTGGACAGGGCGGCGCGCGCCTATCAGAAAGAGTCGGGCCTGAAGGTTGACGGCCTGTTGACCGAGGCGCTGGCGGATCATCTTGAAACAGGGGAAAAGGTGGGGGCGTTGCTTTTGCGTCTCGCCGGCGCCCGCAGCGCCAACATCGACGAAGCCAGACGGGCCTTGTTGAGCCGTCCGGCGACGCGGCGTCTTCTGGAAGGCGGCGACGAGCCTGTCGCCGATCCGACCCGCGACGCCGCGCCCTGTTTCAGCAATCCGACGGCGTTTTGTCTTCTTGCCGAGGCGGCGGAGAGCGCCATGGCGGTATTCAAGCCTGAAATGCGGGACTGGGCGCTCGGCGAGGTGTTGGCGGCGCAGGCCAAGGCGGGTCTGACCGAGGAGGCGATGGATTCGGCGCGGCGCATCCATGATCCGCGTCTGATTATGGTCGCCCTTCGCGACATCGCCAAGGCCCAGGCCGTAGCCGGACGCAGCGACGACGCCCTCGCGGCGGTGGAGATCATCCCCGATGCCCTGCGCCGGCTTGAGGCGCTGGAGGCGATTGCCTCGACCCAGGCGGAGCGGAGCGGGGACTCCGGCCTGAAGCCGACGGTGGAACGCTACCTGTCGGCATTGAAGGATATTGACGACGCCGGAAAACAGGTCGCCTTCCGCGCCCGTCTGGCGGAGATCATGAGTCGCTCCGGCGATAACGCGGCGGCGTTGTCGCACCTGACCGAGGCTGAAGCCTCGGCGCGGGCTATCCCGGAGGCGTCGCAACGGGGCGCGGCGCTGCGTCGCGTCGTCTCGGCAATAGCTGAAACCGGCGATCCGGAGCGGGCCTTGGCCCTGTTGAAGGAAGTTGACGACAAGGCCGATCACACCCCGGTTCTGGTGTCGGCGGCCACGGCGCGGATGCGCGCCGGCGATGCCGATGAGGCCTTGTCCATCGCCGCCGCCATCGAGGCGGAGCGCTATCGCGCCGTTATGCTGAGCAAGATCGCCGTTGCCCAGGCCGGGTCCGGCGACAGGGCGGCGGCGCAGAACACCATGGACAAGGCCTTCGTCGCCACCGGGGAAATCAAGCTTCCTTTTGCCCGTGACTATGCGTTCAGCCGCATTGCCCTGGCCATGATCGAAATCGGCGACAATGAATACGCGGCGGCGGCGCAAAAAGCCGGGAATATCGATGACGCCAAGCTGCGGGCGACCGTGTTGTGGACCATCGCCGGCAAACAGCGGCGCGCCGGTTTTGAGGAAGGGGCGGCGCTGACGGAAAAGCCGGCCGACGAGGCGACCGCAGCGATTAAAAGCTCACTCAGCCGGGTGTGGATGTTCTGCGACATCGCCGCCGGCCGGTTCGCGGACGGCGAAAGGGAAAGCGCCCGGACGGCTTTCGGACGCGCCCTGGCGGAGGCGAAAGACATAAAGAACGCCTGGGGTCGGGCGCGGGCGTTAAGCAAGGTCGCCTCGACCCTGATCGAATTATCTGTGGATAATGTGGAAAAACAGCCCTTCGAGTGACCTTGTTCCCGGCGGCGGTCTTCTCTAAAGTCAGACGGCGACGCGGAATCATCAGGGGGATGTGTTTCATGAACGAGTCTAAAAAAGCGCCGAAGGGTCCGCACGCCGTAACAGTCGAGGGCGGCGAGGAATATCATTGGTGCCGGTGCGGACAGAGCGCCGATCCGCCGTGGTGCGACGGTTCGCATAAAAGCACTCCATACAAGCCGGTCGCGTTTGTCGCCAAGAAAACGGAGACCGTTCATCTTTGCGGCTGTTTGAAGACTAAAAACACTCCTTTCTGCGACGGGACTCATAACAAGCCGTGAAAACATCCATAACATTCGCCGGGTTGTTGTCGGGCCTGATGCTGCTTCTCGCCGGGTGCGATACGGTCAGCGAAATGGTGGCCAGTCCCCCTCCGCAACCGCCTTGCCCGCCTTCTTCCGTTCTTGACGACGCGGCTACGGTCACCAGGTTCCGGGAAGGTCCGGGTCGGGATTTCATCGACATCGTCGCCGAGGGCAAGATTTCCGGTTACGGCGGCGGCTGCCATTACGATTTCGACATGAAAACGGGAGAAGCCCTCCTGACGGTGGAGGTCGCCGTCGAATTCGAGGCGCAACGCGGTTCCGCCGACAAGGATCGCAAAGCCATGTTCGACTATTTCATCAGCGTTGCCGACCCGGAACAGAATATTCTCAGCAAGGGGCTGTTCAACGTCGTGATCGACTTTCCCGAAAATCGCACCCGTCGCAACTTTACCGATAACAATCCGCCGGTAGTCCTGGAAATCAAGTTGAAGCCCGAACAGGCGGGCAAGGATTTCCATATTTTCATCGGTTTCCAGTTGTCTGAAAGCGAACTGGAATTCAACAGGCGTCAGCGCGAAATCGGGAGCGGCGTGAGAAAATGATCAAATGAGCGAAAGCGAGGGTCAAATCCTCAAGCGGAGTCCCCTTGACGCCTTGCATCGTGAGCGCGGCGCCAGGATGGTTCCGTTCGCCGGTTACGAGATGCCGGTGCAGTACAAGGAAGGCATAATCGCCGAGCACCTGCACACGCGGAAAGAAGCGGGGCTGTTCGATGTTTCTCACATGGGGCAGGCCATCCTGCGCGGCGACGACGCAGCGGCGGCGCTTGAGACCCTGTCGCCCGGCGACATTCAGAGCCTTTCCGTCGGCAAGTCCCGCTACACCGTGCTCACCAACGAGGACGGCGGCATTATTGATGATCTGATCGTCACCAACCATGCCAATCATCTTCATCTGGTGGTCAACGCCGCCTGCAAGGAAGGCGACTACAGGCACATCGTGTCAAGGCTCGAAGGGCGATGCGCCCTGGAAAAACGCGAGGACAGGGGGTTGCTGGCCTTGCAGGGGCCGGATGCGGCCGATGTTATGGGACGCCTGGCGCCGGCCTGCCGGCATCTGTTGTTTATGACTGCCGAATCCCTGAAAGTCGCCGGCGTGCCTTGTCTGGTCAGCCGCACCGGCTACACCGGCGAGGACGGATACGAGATTTCAGTTCCCGCCGAAGAGGCCGAACATCTGGCCCGTCTGTTGCTTGACGAGCCGGAAGTGAAGCTCATCGGCCTGGGCGCCCGCGATTCCCTGCGTCTGGAGGCGGGGCTGTGCCTGTATGGAAGCGATATCAACGAGACAACTACGCCGGTCGAGGCCGGCTTGACCTGGACCATTTCCAAGCGTCGCCGCGCCGAGGGGGGATTTCCCGGCGCCGGCGTTATCATCCGCCAGATCAACGAGGGCGTAGGCCGCCGACGGGTCGGCATCCGTCTTGAGGGTAAAATTCCGGCCCGCGCCCACGCCTTGATAACCGACAGGACCGGCGCCGTCATCGGCGAGGTCACCAGCGGCGGTTACGGTCCTTCCGTGGGCGGCCCCATCGCCATGGGATATGTAGGCGGCGAGTGCGCCGAACCGGGAACCGAGGTCAATCTTATGGTCCGTGACCGACCGTTGCCGGGACGGGTCGAGAAGCTGCCTTTCGTCGAACACCGATACGTCAAGAGATAGGAAAACCGATGACAACCAAATACACCAGGGAACACGAATGGGTCCGAATAGAAGGGGAAACCGGCATCGTCGGCATAACCGGATACGCGGAGGGGCAACTCGGCGACATTGTTTTTGTGGAACTGCCCGCCGTCGGAAAAATTCTGGATAAGGGCGAACAGGCGGCAGTCGTCGAGTCGGTCAAGGCGGCGAGCGAAGTCTATTCGCCCGTCAGCGGAAAGGTGGTCGAGGTTAATGCCGATCTTGAGGACAGCCCCGGCAACGTCAACGAAGACGCCACGGGCGCGGGCTGGTTTTTCACGTTGGAAATAAGCGACGCCGGGGAACTGGACGACCTTATGGATGAAGCCGCCTACAAGGAATATATCAAGGGCATCGAGTAGGTCTGATGCGTTACCTGCCGCTTACCGATGACGACCGTCAACGGATGCTGGCCGCCATCGGCGTCGGCGCGGTCGGCGATTTGTTTCGGGATGTTCCGCAAAGCGCGCTGTTGAAGACATTGGTCGATCTGCCCCTTCATCAGGGCGAGATGGAGGTGGAGCGGGCCTTCACCGCCATGGCCATGAAGAATCTCAGCACTGCCTGCGCCCCTTCCTTTCTCGGCGCCGGCGCCTACAGCCATCATATTCCGGCTGCCGTCGATCATATTATCCAGCGCAGTGAGTTCCTCACCGCCTATACGCCCTATCAGCCCGAGATATCCCAGGGGACGCTCCAGTATCTGTTCGAGTTCCAGACCCAGGTGGCGCTGATCACCGGCATGGATGTGGCCAATGCTTCTATGTACGACGGCGCCACCGCCTGCGCCGAGGCGGTGATGATGGCCGGGCGCGTCACCAAGCGGAACAAGGCGGTGCTTTCCGGCGGGTTGCACCCTCATTACCGGGAGGTTGCCGCCACCATGGCGCGTTTCGCCGGTTCGCGGGTGACGGCCGCCGCGCCCGATTGGAAAGGCGAGGAAGACTTGATCGGCTTGATCGACGTCGATACCTCATGCGTGGTGGTTCAGAATCCCGGATTCTTCGGCCATCTCCGGGACATGAGCGCCCTTGCCGAGGCCTGTCATCAGGCCGGCGCCCTGCTGGTGGCGGTGGTCACCGAGGCGGTGTCGCTCGGCGCCGTAAAGTCTCCCGGTTCGATGGGCGCCGACATCGTCGCCGGCGAGGGACAGTCATTGGGCAATCCGCTTAACTTCGGCGGCCCCACGGTCGGCTTGCTGGCGGCGCGCCACAAGCTGCTGCGCCAGATGCCGGGGCGGCTGGTCGGCGAAACCGTCGATGTTGACGGCAAGCGGGGGTATGTGTTGACCTTATCAACCCGCGAGCAGCATATCCGCAGGGAAAAGGCGACCAGCAATATCTGCACCAATTCCGGCCTGTGTGCACTGGCCTTTTCCATTCATCTTACTCAGCTCGGCGAGGTCGGGTTCGCCGGATTGGCCAGGCTCAATCACGGAGCGGCGGTGAAGTTGGCCGGCAAGCTGGGCGCCGTCGATGGGGTGGAGGTGCTCAACAATACTTTTTTCAACGAGTTCACCATGCGCTTGTCGAAACCGGCGGGCGGGGTGGTGGATGCGCTGGCGGAAAGGGGAATCCTCGGCGGCGTGCCGGTTTCCCGCCTTTATCCCGGAATCGCCGATGCCGAGTGTTTGTTGCTGACGGCGGCGACCGAGACCGCTACCGAGGCCGATATGGACGCCCTGGCCGAAGCGATGGGGGATATATTGTGAATAGCGGCTCCATCACCGGCAATCGCGGTCTGCAACTGGAAGAGCCGCTGATTTTCGAGCAGGATTCGCCCGGCGCTTCCGGCGTTGATCTGCCTGATGCGGGGGCGTTCGATGACCGCCTGGGCGGGCTTGGCCGCGAGGAAGCCATCGGCTTGCCGGGGCTGTCCGAGCCTCAGGTAGTGCGTCACTATCTGCGCCTCAGTCAGAAGAATTACTCTATCGACGCCGGGTTTTATCCCCTCGGCTCATGCACCATGAAGCATAATCCCAGACTCAACGAGAAAATGGCGCGGCTTCCCGGCTTTGCCGGTCTGCACCCTTTGCAGCCGGAGGCGACGGTGCAGGGGGCGCTTGAGGTGATTGATCTATGCGCCCATTGGCTGAAAACGCTCACCGGCATGCCGGCGGTGGCCATGTCGCCGGCCGCCGGCGCTCATGGCGAGTTGTGCGCCTTGATGGCCATTCATTCGGCGCTGGAGGATCGGGGCGATGCCCGCAAGGTGGTATTGGCGCCGGAATCGGCCCACGGCACCAACCCGGCCAGCGCCCATGCCTGCGGCTATGAAGTTGAATCCATTCCCGCCGATGATCGCGGCCGCGTCGATCCGGCGGCGTTGAAGAGCAAACTGAACCAGGATGTCGCCGCCGTTATGCTGACCAATCCCAATACTTGCGGACTGTTTGAAAACGAAATCCTTGATATCGCCGAGGCGGTGCACGGCAACAACGCCTTTTTCTACTGCGACGGCGCTAACTTTAACGCTCTCATCGGTCTGGTGCGGCCCGGTGACCTGGGCATCGACGCCATGCACCTGAATCTGCACAAGACATTCTCGACGCCCCACGGCGGCGGCGGCCCCGGCAGCGGGCCGGTAGTGTTCTCCGAGACTTTGGCGCCGTTTGCGCCGCTGCCATGGGTAGCGCATGGCGCGAACGGTCGGCGTTTGATCGAGGACGCCGCAGGCGCCGGGGGCAAGTCGTTGGGGCGGGTTAAGGGCTTTCACGGCCAGTTTGCCGTTCTCGTCAGGGCGCTGGCCTATATGATGAGCATGGGCGCGGACGGCTTGCGCCGGGTGGCCGAGGACGCGGTGCTGAACGCCAACTATCTGCTGGCGGAGTTGCAGGACGTGCTGAGCGCGCCGTTCGAGGGGCCTTGCATGCACGAGGCGCTGTTTGACGACGGCTTTCTTAAAGATACCGGCGTCACCACCCTTGATTTCGCCAAGGCGATGATCGACGAGGGGTTCCATCCGATGACCATGTATTTCCCGCTGGTCGTTCACGGCGCCCTGCTGATGGAGCCGACCGAGACCGAAAGCAAGGCCTCGCTGGACCAGTTCATCCATACGATCAGGAAACTGGCGCAGCGGGCCAGGAACGGCGACGCCGAATTTTTCAAGCAGGCTCCGAGATTAACCCCGCGCCGCCGTCTCGATGAAACCATGGCGGCCAGAAAACCCGTGTTGCGCTGGACGCCGCTCTAAAGCAGCCCGCCTTCGCCATCCATGTCGATGGTCGGGAATTCGTCGTCTTCCGTGGTGGCGAACAAGGTCGCCATGTAGGCGAACTCTTTGCGCAAGCCCCGGCGTTTCAGCAGTTTTTCCTGGGCCATCTCGGGCAGATCGGTAAAGCGGAAGGCTCCCTTCTCGATAAGCACGTCGATCAAATCTTCCAATATGCGAACGATGCTTAAATCGGATTCGATAAAGCTTGCGTTGATGGCGGCGGTTACCTGTTGCCGGCGCAGAAAATTGTCCAGCCGGGGGTCGAAGGCGTCGATTTCCACCAGACTGTCATCAATCATCTTGCCGAAGATAGCTTCCACCTCGCCGTCGGCGTCGAATCTGACAAAGGGCATAGGAGTTCTCTCCGCTAAGTGTTTCCTTCAATAACAATCGGACTTCCGATGATAAGGGGATCAGGCGCCTTTATAACCTTTGTGTTTTTGTCGGGGTAGGGAAGGTTATGCAGAAAATGCAATATGCAGTTGACGCGGGCGCGCTTCTTGTCGTCCGAGCGAATCACCGTCCACGGCGCGATATCGGTGTGGGTGCGGAGAAACATGGTTTCCTTGGCCTCCGTATAGGCGTCCCATTTGTTCAGGGATTCAATATCGACGGGGCTTAGTTTCCATTGCTTGAGCGGGTCTTTGCGCCGTGAGCCGAAGCGGCGAAGCTGTTCGGCGTGGCTGACCGAGAACCAGTATTTGAACAGGCGGTTGGAACTGGCGACCAGCATTTTTTCAAATTCCGGAACCTGGAGCATGAAGGCGTCGTATTCGCTTCGCTTGCAGAATTCCATCACCCGCTCGACGCCGGCGCGATTGTACCAGGAACGGTCAAAAAAGACGATCTCGCCGACCGTCGGCAGATGGCGGACATAGCGCTGGAAGTACCATTGGCCGCGCTCCGTCTCGGTCGGCTTTTCCAGGGCGACGACCCGTGCGCCGCGAGGATTGAGGTGCTCGGTGAAACGCTTGATGGCGCCTCCCTTGCCGGCGGCGTCTCTGCCCTCGAACAGGGCGATGACCTTCTCGCCGGTTTCCTTGACCCAGCGCTGCGCCTTCAGAAGCTCGATTTGCAGCTCCTGTTTGTGGCGCTCGTATTCCTTGCGCCTCATTTTCTGCTTGTAGGGATATTGGCCAAGCTCGTTCCACCCCGGGATTTTTTTATGGTCCAGTTTTTTGGGAACCTTCAGCTTCGGTCGGGAGACTATTCTTCTTTCCATTGATTATTCCGCCGGTGTTTTTGCGTCCTAACGCTATTGTTATGCACGATCGGCCGGATGAACAGGAAAATGTTGTCCTATTTTCCTTCCCGCCACCATGCCGCCGCCAGGCCGCCGATTACCAGGACGATGATCATAAAGCCGGACAGCACGGAAGTTTGCGCCGCCCCGGTGACGAGATAGGATTCATTGCGCCTGAATCCGAACCAGCCGCGTCCGGCGGCGTCAAGTCCGGGCCTGGTGCGCCTGA
Source organism: Rhodospirillales bacterium RIFCSPLOWO2_02_FULL_58_16 (assembly GCA_001830425.1). Taxonomy (NCBI): domain Bacteria; kingdom Pseudomonadati; phylum Pseudomonadota; class Alphaproteobacteria; order Rhodospirillales; species Rhodospirillales bacterium RIFCSPLOWO2_02_FULL_58_16. The sequence goes on along the minus strand of MIAA01000012.1, from coordinate 18,031 downwards.
AGCCGGGAATGCCGTCGGCGATCCAGGCAATGCCGCCGCCGGAGGCCTTGGCCGGGGGCGTCAGTATTTCAGCCGTTGCCCTCAGGTCGGCCAACTCCAGGGGATTGAGGGCGCCGGCGACGGCCGGCGCCGTTGCGGCGCCGTCATTTACGCGATAGAGACCGGTCTCATCGACAGGCATTTCAGCCGTGGCGGTTCCATCTCCTTTGTCCTCAAGGCTCAACGTGCGCGTAGCGCCGGAGGGAGTGGTGACGGTTATCTCGGGGGTTTTTGCCGACAGGCTGCGCCGCTCGACGCCGAGATGTCCGTTCTTGACCTGCGCCCTGAGGCTTTCCTCCTCCAGGTCAGGCTCCTTCATCAGCCAGTGGGCGAGGCGGCGCATCAGTTCGCCGTGAGGGCCGCCGCCTTCAAAGCCGCGCGCCCACAGCCAGATATGGTCGCTCATGGTCTGGGCGATGCGTCCCTTGCCGACCCTGTCCAGCACCAGCAGCGGGTTATTATCGGGTCCGCTCATCAGTACGTTGCCGCTGCGTCTTTCCGCCTCGACCTGACGAAACCAGCGGCCCCAGGGAGGAGGCGGAAGAGCGGCGGTTACCGGATGACGCCGCCCGTCGGCGGTGAGTTCGGGGACGAAGCCGCGATTCATGACTCGGCCCGTCGGCGCGGCCGGCATCGTTTCGCCCAGGGAGGTCCTGAACAAGCTGTCCTGACCGGCAAACTCAGGCCCCGAAGCCAGCAGGATCGCCCCGCCGCCGTGCAGATAGTTCCTGATGTTGTCGATGTAGGGCGCGGGCAGCGCGTCAAGCATGGAGTAGCGGTCAAAGATGATGAGATCAAACTCCGCCACCTTGGTTTCAAACAGCTCCTTGACGGGAAAGACGATCAGCGACAAATCCTTCAACGGCGTGAAGTCGGCTTTCTCCGGCGGCCGCAGGATGGTGAAGTGAACCAGATCAATCGCCGGGTCCGACTTTAACAGATTACGCCATGCGCGTTCGCCGGAGTGGGGCCTGCCCGAGACCAGCAGCACGCGAAGCCGGTCGCGTACGCCGTTGATGACGACTGCCGCCCGGTTGTTAATGGTCGATAACTCATCCTGGCGAGATTCTACCTCCAGTTCGACCACCGTCTTGCCGGCGTGTTCAATGGGGAAAGTAAAGCGCTCGGCGGCGCCGATGGCGACATCGGCGGCAAACATCGACTTGCCGTCGATGCTCAGGCGCACCCGCGCCGTCTGTCCGCCGGCCTTGTTCTGATTATCTTCGATCCGATAAACGATGGTCGCCTCCTTGCCGGCGATGCCGTAGCCGGGGGCTTTTTCGACAACCAGACGGCGGTCGCTCTCGCCTCTTTTGCCGCTGAGCAGCACATGCACCGGGCCGGGTAACGGTCCATGGGGGAGATCGTGGACCTGACCGTCGGTTATCAGAACGGCGCCGGCGAAGCGGTTGCCGGGCAATTCGGAGGCGGTCCGGGCGAGGGCGGCGAACAGGCGGGTGCCGCCGTCTTTTTCGGTTGAATCACCGGCGCTCACCACCCTGACTTCCAGATTTTTGAACTGTGACAACGACAGCCGGACGGCCTCAAGCGCCGCCTCGCTTTGCGCCCGGCGTTCGCCTACCCGTTGGCTGTCGGAGCGGTCGATCACTACCACGGCTACGTCGTCCTGGGGGGTCCGTTCCTCGCGCACCACGCGGGGATTGAGCAACGCCAGCACCAGCGTCGCCAGCGCTACGCAACGCGGGATAACGCCACGGCCTTTTCGCAAGGCGGCTAACACCGGCAATAAAAAGGCCGCCGCCGCCGTCACGGCGATGAACGGCCAGGGAAGCAATAAGTCAAAACTGACGGCGGCGGTCATTTGCCCAGCCTTTCGAGTATCGCCGGCAGGTGAATCTGGTCGGCCTTGTAGTTGCCGGTCAGGGTGTACATCACCAGATTGATGCCGAAGCGATATGCCGACTCGCGCTGGGCCTCGCCTCCCGGCGTCACTGCATACAGGGGGCGTTGGGCGTCATCCATGGCCCAGGCGGCGGCCCAGTCGTGACTTCCGGCGATGATTGTCGAGACCCCGTCGTTGACTCTTTTGCCGGAACGCTCGACCCACACCGCGCCGCCGTTCCAACGTCCGGGGAAATCCTTCAGCAGATAGAAGGCGCGGGTCAGCACATGACCGAGCGTGATCGGCTCCAGCGGCGGAATGTTCAGCTTGGCGGCCAATTCTCCCAAGTTATATTCGCCGTCGCGGGTATCAAAAAGAATGACGCCGCCGTTTTGCAGGTAGGCATTGAGGTTGGCGGCGGCATCAGGCGGCAGCGGTTGCGGCAAGGAATCAATCGGCCAGTAAATCAGCGGGAAAAAGTTCAACTCGTCAAACTGCGGATCAACGCCCAGCGGCTCGCCCAGCTCAATCGCCGTGCGGCGATTGAGCATGACGCCCAGACCGGACAAACCGGCGCGGCTGATCTTGTCGGTGGCCTCATCTCCGGTCATCACATAGGCAAGATGAGTGGCGAGGACGGCGGCCATAGCCTTTTCATCCGTCGCGTCGGCCCCTGCTTTTCCCGCCGTCAGCAGCATCGCCGGAAACATTATCCATATCGCCGCAGCGCGAAGCAGGCCGCGTAGGAAAATACTGACGGCCAGATCGATCGCCGCCAATATCAGCGCCGACCCCAGCAGCAACGGCTTGAGACCGGTTTCGCCGGGCATATCGTAAGTCAGGGGGGTAATGCCGGGAGTGCGGAAAGGCCGGATATCGGGCAGATGACCGGCAAGATTCAAGGCGCGTTGCGCCGTCTCGTCGCCATAAAACCCCGGCGGATGGCCCGGCCCGGCGACTGTTTTATCGAAATTATCGGGGGAAATTGCCGGCAAAGCCGGCGGCGCCGCTTGCAGCCGTCCAAAGCCGTCTATGATTTGTCGCGGCATAAGCGGCGGTCCGTCCGGCTTGGTTTCTACGCCTCGGCTCAAATCAACGATGCGTCGCAGCATGTGGACGAACAGCCCGGAAAGCGGAAGGTTCGACCATGCCGGGGTGGATGTGGTATGGATCATGATCAGTCGGCCTATGCCCCGCTTTTCGGCGGTTACCAGCGGCGTGCCGTCTTCGAGGCGCACCCATGTTTCGGCGGCGAGGTCAGGCGAGGGCAAAGCCAGCACCTGGCGGCTAACCCTGACGTCGTCGGGTATGGCCAAGCCGAAAAACGGGCTGTCTTCGGCAAAGGGCGCCAATGCCGCCGGCTTGCTCCATGACATGGCGCCGCCGATGGCGCGTTCCGCGCCATTTATTGAACCATCGGCGAAGCGCACGGCGACGCCGCCGTCGGCGATCCATTTTTCAAGGATTTTGTGGTCGCCTTCCCCCGGCCTTTCGGAGTCGGTAATTATCAGGACGGACAGTTTTCTCTTCAATAATTCGGCAAGCGGGCCGCGACGGATTTCGGTGAACGGATCAAGGGCGCGTTCCAGGTAATACAGGCTGCTCAGCAACGGTTGACCGCTTCCCGGTTCTTCGGTCGAAACAAGCCCTACCGGCCGCCGCCGCCAACGCTCATCAATCAGCAACACGGCGGCGGCGGTGGTTTCGCCTTCGATCTCCAGGCGGGCCAGACGGTTGCGCATCTCCGTCGGCAGATCGAGCAGCGCTTCGCCGCGCTTGCTCTGAGGGGTAAAGACGACCTCGACGCTTCCCAGCAAATGGCCGTCATCGGCGACGGCGCGAATCCGGCGCGGCGCATCGGCCCCGGTCCCGGGGCGCATTGTCGTAATTATCAGCGCCGAGCCTTCCACGCGAGGCTCCAGCAGCGCGGTCGGCGCCTTTTCAGGCGGATCGCTGAAAATAGTCATCGTGTTCAGTTTTTGCAGACGAACTATAAGCTCTTCGGCGCCGCCTTCCTCCAGACCGTCGCTTAACCACGCCACATGGCCCGGCTGAATGTTATCAAGGCCGAACAGCGGCTCCAGCGCCGCCTTGCGGTCGGTAGGCCATGGCTTCGGTTGTAGCGCGGCCAGCGCCTTCCCGGCCTCGGCGGCGCGCATCATCAAGGGCAGCGGCGGTCCACCCGGCTCGGCGGGGGCGGTGGTGATGACGATTACCGGCTTATCCTGCCGCTCCGCCTGATCGACAAGACTGTTTAGTACCGACAGCCTTTTGCGCCAATCGGCGGCGGCGGCCCAGCCGTCGTCGATAATAAGGGTCAGCGGCCCCTGTCCTCTCAGCACGGTGGAGGCGTTAAGCAGCGGGTCGGCGGCGGCAAGAATAACCGCCGCCGCCAGCAGAAGCCTCAACAGCGCCAGCCAAGGCGGAGTCCCGGTCGGGACGGCGTCGCGCCGTTGCACCATTCCCAGCAGGCGCATCGGAGGGAAGCGAACGGTCAGCGGCGTCGGCGGGGTCAGGCGCAACAGCCGCCACAGCGCCGGCAAAAGCAGCAGAGCCGCCAGCGCCCATGGCTGGGCGAATGACAGGAGGCCGATGGAAAGCATCAGTTCCTCACCGATACAGACAGCGCCATGAACAAGGCGAGCAACGCCGTTTCGGGAGGCCGGTCGGTATGGTGGACGGCAAAACTCCAGCCCAGGGAGCGGGCCAGCGCCGCCAGCCCGTCATGGTGGCCGGCAAAAACCCGGCGGTAGTCTTCGCGTACGCTTTCCACCCTTGGAATTAGGACGGACTGCTCGCCCTCCATGCCTTGAAAGCGCACCCTTCCCGAAAACGGCAGGGTTTCCTCCGCCGGGTCCAGTATCTGCATCAGATGGCCGCGTACGCCGCGAGCGGCGAAAGCGGAAACAGCGGCTTCCACCTCCTCCAACGGCGACAGGAAGTCGCCGATAAGGACGATTCGTCCTTGGCGGGGCAGGAACTCAAAGGCGGGCAGGCCGGTCATGTCGTCAACTTTCTCCATCGCCTCGGCCAGATGGTTGAGAACGGCGCGCCCGGCAGTCGGCGGTCGTCCCGAGCCGAGCAGGGCTACATGCTCGCCGCCCCTGATCAGAAGCGAGGCCAGCGCCGGCAGCAGCAGCTTGGCGCGTTCCGCCTTGGACGGCAATTTCGTCGATGAACGGTAGTCCATTGAAAACGAAGCGTCCCTCCACAACCAAACGCTTTCCGCCGCCGCCCACTCGGTCTCGCGGATGTAAACGGGCTGGGACTTGGCCGACTGCCGCCAGTCGATGCGCCGGGCGGAGTCGCCCTGCTGATAGCGGCGGAACTGCCAGAAGGTCTCGCCTTGGCCGACGCGCCGCCGTCCGTGCACTCCTTGCGCGACGGTGGCCGCCACCCGCTCGGCGGCGACCAGCAACGGCGGGAACTTCGCCGCCAGCGCCTCGGCCCGGTGGTGATTGTCCCTATGCCGGGAATGATGTTTATCGGCGGCCATTAGACCCTATGCAATGGTTTCGCACAGTCTGTCGATGACGCCGCTGATGGTGACGCCGTCGGCGCGGGCGGCGAAATTAAGAGCCATGCGGTGACGCAGCACCGGGTGGGCCAGCGCCGGCACGTCATCGACCGACGGCGACAGCCTTCCGGTAATGACGGCCTTGACCCGGATCGCCAGCATCAGCGCCTGGCCGGCTCGCGGCCCCGGTCCCCACGAGACGTTCTTTTTAACGTCATCCAAGGGTGAGGTCTCCGGGCGTCCGGCGCGCACCAGTTGAAGAACGGCGTCGGCGACGCTCTCGCCCACCGGCACATGGCGGATCAGGGCCTGGGCCTTGAGCAATTCCTTGTCGGTCATCACCCGTGATGGAGTTCTGGAGCTTGGTCCGGTGGTGTCGGAGATGATTCGCCGTTCCGCCTCCGATTCCGGATAATCGACATCGACCTGCATGAAAAAGCGGTCAAGCTGGGCCTCGGGCAACGGATAGGTTCCCTCCTGCTCCAGCGGGTTTTGAGTGGCCAGCACATGGAAAGGGCTGGGCAGGGAGTGGTAATGGCCGGCTACCGATACCCTGTGCTCCTGCATCGCCTGCAACAGGGCCGACTGGGTGCGCGGGCTGGCCCGGTTGATTTCATCGGCCATCAAAAGCTGGCAGAACACCGGCCCGTTGATGAAGCGGAAGGAACGTTTGCCGGACTCGGATTCTTCCAGCACTTCCGAGCCGAGAATATCGGCGGGCATCAGGTCCGGGGGGAACTGCACCCGCCGTTCCTCCAGCCCGAAGACGCAGCCCAGCGTTTCCACCAGCCGCGTCTTGCCCAGCCCCGGCACACCGATCAACAGCAAATGTCCGCCGGCCAGCAGGGTGATCAGCGTCTCTTCAATCACCCGTTCCTGTCCGAAAATAATCCGCCCTATTTCTTCGCGGGCCTTGGCGATGTTCCCGGCCAGGGCGTCAATATCGGCGACAAGCTTGTCGGCTGATTCGTTCATGGCAATCCCCGATCATTGGGCAGAGGCCGATCATAAAACAATCGGCCCGTCGGCGGTAGCCATGATCTTATACCAGCGGCTTTAAAGAGTGATTCATCGTCAGTGGGTAGAGAAAAATTCCTCCCCCTTGCTTCAAGGGGGAGGTCAGGAGGGGGTAAGAGTAACCTCCCCTTGCCCCTCCTTGGTAAGGAGGGGAAAGTGCTGAGGTAGCTATGGGTCAATAATTATTGCCATCTGGATTGCTTCGCTCTGCTCGCAATGACGGCGAACCGCTAAGTCCTCAGTATACCGCCGGTAGCCGTTTCAATAGCGGCGATGATTTTTTTGGCGACGGCGTCGATTTCGGCGTCGGTGAGGGTTTTCTCGACAGGCTGCAAGGTGACGTTGATCGCCAGTGATTTCTTGCCCGCGCCCAGGGCGCCGCCGGAAAACACATCGAACACGCGCACTTCGGCGATCAGGTTCTTGTCAACCGTCCTGGCCGCCTGCAACACGCCGGCAGCAGTTACGCTCTCATCCATCACGAAGGCAAAATCGCGCCACAGCGGTTGCAGCGATGACAGTTTCAAATAGGGCTTGGCGGCGCTTTTCCTCGGCTTGGGCTTGGGCAGATTATCCAGGTACACCTCGAACCCGGCAACCGGCCCTTTGACGCCCATCATGGAAAGCGTTTTGGGATGAATCTCGCCGAATGCGGCCAGCACCGTCTTGGGACCAAGTTGCAGGACGCCCGAACGTCCGGGGTGATACCAGGACGGGGCCTCGGCTTTCACCTGCGCCTTGTCTGCGTCCAGGCCCAGCGCCTCGATCACCGCCAAGGCGTCGGCCTTGGCGTCGAAAGCGTCCACCGGACGCGACGGCTCCGCCCAGTTCTTGTGTCCGGTTCGACCGGAGCGCACCCCCGAAGCCGCCGTTGCCTGATCTGCGGGAGCATCGCCGGAGTACTGGGGGCCGATCTCGAAAAGAGCGGCATCAATGATTCCCCGGTCGGCGTTGCGTCCGCAGGCGGCGATTAAATTCGGCAAAATGGACGGACGCATTACATCCAGGTCGCTGCTGATGGGATTGACCAGACGGATGGACGGCGGAACGCCGCCGAACAGGTCGGCTTGTCCGGACGACATGAAGGAAAGAGTGACCGCCTCCACCAGCCCGCGTTCGGCAAGCGCCCGCCGGGCGGTGGAGCGACGGCGATATGCAGGTGAAAGAGGCGGACGGGGCAGCGGTTCCATGGGAACCGTCGGAATTCGATCATAGCCGTGGATGCGCACCAGTTCCTCGATCAAATCGGCTTCGCCGACGATGTCCATGCGCCACGACGGGGCGCCGACGCGGTAGTTTTCACCATCCTGCTTTAGCGTGAACCCAAGCACGTCCAGAATCCGTTTTACTTCGTCGACAGGAATCTCGACGCCGCATAGTCCCTTAAGGCGTCCGGGACGGAACAGGATTTCGCGGCGCCATTTCGGTTCGTCGCCGGCGATAACCAATTCCGATGCCTCGCCGCCGCAGAGGTCGAGAATCAGACGGGTGGCGATCTCCATGCCGTCGATGAGAAAGGCCGGATCGACGCCGCGCTCGAAACGAAAGCGGGCGTCGGAAATCAGATTGAGCTTGCGTCCCGTCGCCGCCGTGCGCGCCGGATCGAAATAAGCGGCCTCGATGAAAACATCGACGGTTTCCTGCGTGCATCCCGTCTTTTCGCCGCCGATAACGCCGCCCAGCGCCATTGCGTCTTTGTCGTCGGCAATGACCGTCATTTCGGGGTCCAGCTCATATATCCTGCCGTCAAGGGCATGCAGCATCTCGCCGGAATGCGCCGGACGCACATGGATGTCGCCGACAAGCTTGGCGGCGTCAAAGACATGCAACGGCCGGCACAGATCCATGGTCATGAAGTTGGTGATGTCCACCAGGGCTGAAATGGGACGCAGCCCGACCGCCAGCAGGTTGTCCTTGAGCCATTTGGGGCTTTCGGCGTTTTTTACCCCGCGCACATGGCGACCGATAAAATAGGGACAGGCGTCTTTGAAATCCAACTTCACTTTGATCGGGCTTTGGTAGGTTCCCGGCGTCGGGGTCAGGTTCAAGGGCTTGAGCGTCCCCATTCCGGACGCCGCCAGATCACGGGCGATGCCGCGAACTCCCAGGCAGTCGCCCCGGTTGGGGGTGATTTCAATATCAATAACGGGGTCATCAATGCCCATCACGGCGGCGACCGGCGCCCCGAGCGGAGCGTCATCGGGCAATTCGACTATGCCCTCGTGTTTTTCGCCGAGGCCCATCTCGCGTTCGGAAAGCAGCATGCCGTTGCTTTCCACCCCCCTGATTTTGCATTTATTCAAGGTGAGGTCGAGGCCGGGGATATAGCTTCCGCAACCGGCGAAGACGCCCATCATGCCGGTCCGCGCATTGGGCGCGCCGCAGACCACTTCCACCGTTTTCGAGCCGGTATCGACCTTGCATACCTGGAGCTTGTCGGCGTCGGGGTGTTTTTTCGCCTCAAGGACGCGGGCGGCGACGAAGCCTTCCAATCCCTTGGCGCGATCAATCACGCCGCCTACTTCGAGGCCGATCATAATCAGTCTCTCGACGATCTCGTTTATCGAGGCGTCGGTATCCAGATGTTCCTTGAGCCGGCTTAGAGTGATCTTCACCCGTTCATTCCTCCGCCTATTGAATGGATGTCCGGCGTTGAAAATCCATAATGCCTGAGCCAGCGCAGGTCGGATTCAAAGAACGTCCTGAGATCAGGTATTCCATACTTCAGCATGGCGATGCGCTCGATGCCGAGGCCGAAGGCAAAGCCCTGGTATTTTGTGGAGTCGATGTTGCAGTTCTCCAGCACGTTGGGGTTGACCATGCCGCACCCCAAAATTTCCAGCCAGTCGTCGCCGCGTCCGATGCGGAACTCGCCGCCTTGGCGGGTGCATCCGATGTCCACTTCCGCTGAAGGCTCGGTGAAGGGAAAATAGCTGGGGCGGAAACGCACGGGCAAGTCATCAACGCCGAAAAAAGCCCGGCAGAACTCAATCAGACAGCCCTTAAGGTGGCCCATGTGGGTGTTCTCATCGATTACCAGGCCTTCCACCTGATGGAACATCGGCGAGTGGGTGGCGTCATAGTCGCAACGGTATGTCCGTCCCGGAACGATGATGCGGATGGGAGGCTTGGTTTCAAGCATGGTGCGGATTTGCACCGGCGAGGTGTGGGTTCTCAACAGCTTGCGTTTATCGCCGTCGGCGCCGGGAAGATAGAAGGTGTCGTGCTCCTGACGCGCCGGATGGTCCATGGGGATGTTAAGCGCCGTGAAGTTGTGCCAGTCGGTCTCGATGTCCGGCCCCTCGGCTACGGACAGCCCCATTTCGCCGAAAATGGCGATCACCTCGTCGATGGTGCGGCTGATGGGGTGAATGCGTCCCTGGGATTGCGGGCGCACAGGCAGCGTTATATCGATTCGTTCTTCCGCGAGCCGAGCGTCCCACGCCGACGATTCCAACTCGGCCTTGCGCTTTTCAAGAGCCGTGGTGATGGTGTCTTTGAGAGCATTGGCTTTTTGACCGGCGATTTTACGTTCTTCGGGCGGCAGCCCGCCGAGGCTCTTGGTCAGTTGCGTGATCAAGCCTTTTTTGCCCAGCAGCGTGACCCGGACGGACTCCAGGCCGGCGAGGTCGCCGGCGGCGGCAACCATTTTCAGAGAATCGGTCAGCTCGTCTTCCCAGCTTTCCATCTTTACTTCCCAAACAATAAGGGAGCCGTACCCCGGGGGCCGGCTCCCTAATCAAAACCGAAACGTCATCTGCGGTTAAGCGGTCTTGGCGAGAGCGGCCTGGGCCTGATCCACCAACGCCTTAAAAGCCTCCGGTTCTCTGGTCGCAATATCCGACAGCACCTTGCGGTCGAGTTCGATCCCGGCCTTCAGCAAGCCGTTCATGAACTGTGAATAGGTGATTCCGTTACCACGCGCTCCGGCGTTAATGCGCTGGATCCACAGACGGCGAAACTGGCGCTTGCAGGTGCGACGGTCGCGGTAGGCGTATTGCAGAGACTTCTCGACCCGGCCCGTGGCGATGCGGAAGTTGGCGTTGGGACGGCCACGAAAGCCTTTAGCCCTGTCAACTACCTTCTTATGGCGGGCGTGCTTGGTAACGCCTCTTTTAACTCGCGGCATATGTGTCCTCCCTCAGCCGTATGGTAAATAGGTCTTGACGATGCGGGCGTCGGCGTCCGACAGAATCATGGTGCCGCGCGCCTGGCGTTTCATCTTCTGGGACCGCCTCCTCAGCATATGGCGGAGTCCCGCCGGGCTTCCCCGTACCTTGCCGGTCGCGGTGAGGCGAAAGCGCTTCTTGGCGCTGGACTTTGTTTTCAGCTTGGGCATTTTGCGTTCCTTTCTTTAAGGGGCGTCCTGATGAGCGGCTGGGCATGCCCGTCTATAGCCGCACCGCTCTTATCTAAGGCGAAGGCGAGGGTTATAACTACAGCCTGCGGCGATTGCAAGGCAGTGTGCGTAATTTACCTGGGCGCGATGAGCATTATCATCTGGCGGCCTTCCAGTCTCGGATGCTGCTCGACCTTGGCGATCTCGTCCATATCCGCTTGGATACGTTTAAGAAGGTTTCCTCCCAGTTCCTGGTGGGACATTTCGCGCCCCCTGAAACGTATGGTCAGCTTGACCTTGTCGCCTTCGTCGATAAAGCGCCGGGCGTTGCGCAACTTGACATCGTAGTCATGGATATCAATGCCGGGACGCATCTTGATTTCCTTGATTTCGATGACATTCTGCTTCTTCCGGGCCTCGTTCTTTTTCTTCTGTTCCTCGTACTTGAACTTGCCGTAGTCGAGGATTTTGCATACCGGAGGATCAGCATTGGGAGACACTTCGACCAAGTCGAGGCCGACCTCGAAGGCCATCCCTATTCCTTCTTCCTTGGTAACGACGCCGACCATTTCACCATCGGCATCGACGACGCGGACATTCCTGGATTCTATCATCTCGTTGACGCGCGGACCTTTCGGATCCGGCGACTGGCCGTTAGGGGATCTCGCTATTTAAATTCTCCTTTTGTTAGTGACTGCGCGCATTCCGGCGACGATGCTTCTTTGACAAGTCTAGCAACTGCCTCCGTAAGTGCAACAATTTCTTGATCTTTGCCGCCGAGGCGTCTGACGGCGACGGTTTTGTTCTCCGCCTCGCGGGCGCCGACGACCAGTATCACCGGCGTCTTGGCGTGGCTGTGTTCGCGTATTTTGTAGTTGATCTTTTCGTTGCGCAGGTCGATCTCGCTTCGCAGGCCCGCCGCTTCCAGCGCCGCCTGCACTTGAACGGCATAGTCGTCGGAATCGTTGGTGATGGTGGCGACCACTACTTGCCTCGGCGCCAGCCACAGCGGAAAGTGACCGGCGTAATTCTCGATGAGAATGCCGATGAACCGCTCGAACGAGCCGAGGATGGCCCGGTGCAGCATCACCGGGCGGTGTTTGGCGCCGTCCTTGCCGATGTAGGCGGCGTCCAGTCGTTCGGGCAGAACGAAGTCCACCTGCAAGGTTCCGCATTGCCAATTGCGGCCGATGGCGTCGCGCAGCACGAATTCCAGCTTTGGTCCGTAGAAGGCGCCTTCGCCGGGGTTGATCTCAACCGTAAGCCCGGTCTCGGCGACGGCTTCCCTGAGGGAGGCCTCGGCCTTGTCCCATGTTTCGTCGGAGCCGGCGCGCACATCGGGCCGGTCGGCGAACTTGATGACCACTTCCGTAAAGCCGAAGTCTTTGTAAACGTCCAGCAGCAGCGTGCAGAAGGCCCTGGTCTCGGCGGTGATTTGTTCCTCGGTGCAGAAGATGTGGGCGTCGTCCTGGACAAAGGCGCGAACCCTCATTAGTCCGTGCAGCGCGCCGGACGGCTCGTTGCGATGGCACGAGCCGAACTCGGCCATGCGGATCGGCAGGTCGCGGTAGCTCTTGGCGCCGTGGCGGAATATCTGCACATGGCAGGGGCAATTCATCGGCTTCATCGCCAGCACTTTGTCTTCGGCTTCGACGGTGAACATATGCTCGCGGAACTTTTCCCAGTGTCCCGAGTCTTCCCACAGCGAGCGGTCAACCAGAAGCGGCGTGTTTACCTCGACATAGCCGTTTTTCTCCAGCCGCCGCCGCATGTAATTTTGAATGGTGCGATACAGAGTCCAGCCTTTGGCGTGCCAGAAAGCGGCACCGGGGGCGATATCCTGCAGATGGAACAGCTCCATCTCCCGGCCCAGCCGCCGATGATCCCGCTTTTCCGCCTCCTCCAGCAGATGCAGGTAGTCCCTGAGTTGCCTGGCGTCGAGCCAGGCGACGCCGTAGATGCGTTGCAGCATGGCGTTGCGGGAATCGCCCCGCCAGTAGGCGCCGGCCAGTTTCATCAGCTTGAAGGCTTTGCCCACCCTGCCGGTTGACGGCAGATGCGGACCTCGGCACAGATCGACGAAATTTCCCTGGCGGTAGAGGGATACTTCCTCTCCCTCGGGCAGGTCGGAAATAATCTCCGCCTTGTATTTCTCGCCCAGGCCCTGAAAAAAGGCGATGGCCTTGTCCCGGTCCCACACTTCGCGGCTGATGACCTCGTCGCGGGCGACGATTTCCCCCATTCGCGCCTCGATCTTTGCAAGGTCGTCAGGATTG
>MIAA01000011.1 GCA_001830425.1 Rhodospirillales bacterium RIFCSPLOWO2_02_FULL_58_16 | reverse complement strand
CGTCCTTGCGCATGGCCGAGACGGTGGCGCGGGCGATGATGCGTCCGCCGATGGCCGCCTGGATGGCGATCTTGAACAACTGGCGCGGTATCAAATCCTTGAGGCGTTCACAAATGGCGCGGCCCCGGCTTTCGGCGTGTTTCTCGAAAACGATGAATGACAGCGCGTCCACAGGCTCCGAATTGACCAGAATGGAGACCTTGACCAGATCGGAGACAACGTATCCGTCCATCTCGTAATCGAAGCTGGCGTAGCCCCGCGAGATCGACTTCAGGCGATCATAGAAGTCGATCACCACTTCGTTCAGGGGCAGCCGATAGACCAGCATCGCCCGTCCGCCGACGTAGGTCAGATTCACCTGCTCGCCACGGCGTTCGGTGCATAGATTAAGCACGCCGCCCAGATACTCGTCAGGCGCCATGATGGTGGCCTTGATCCAGGGTTCCTCCATAAAGTCGATCTTTACCGGATCGGGCATGTCGGAAGGATTGTGCATCTCCAGCACCGCGCCGTCGGTCAGGTGAACGCGGTAGACGACGCTGGGCGAGGTAGAGATGAGGTCCAGGCCGAATTCCCGCTCCAGACGCTCCTGGATGATCTCAAGATGCAACAGCCCGAGGAAGCCGCAGCGGTATCCCAGGCCGAGGGCGGCTGAGGTCTCGGCCTCGAAATGGAAGCTGGCGTCGTTCAGGTGCAGTTTGTCGAGCGAGTCGCGCAAGTCCCCGTAATCTCCGTTATCGACGGGGAACAGGCCGCAAAACACCACAGGCACCGAAGGTCTGAAACCGGGCAGGGGTTCGAGCGCCGGGCGTTTGTCTTCGGTCACGGTGTCGCCGATGCCGGTGTCGGCCACGGTCTTGATCGCCGCCGTGAAATAGCCGACCTCGCCGGGGGTGAGTTGATCGACCTTGACCGGCTTGGGGGTGAAGTAGCCGACTTGCTCTATCTGATAGGAGGCGCCGCCGGCCATCATGCGGATTTTCATGCCTTTTTTCAGGATGCCGTCACGCACCCGCACCAAAATCATGACGCCGAGATACGGATCGTACCAACTGTCCACCAGCAACGCCTTAAGCGGCGCTTTTTCATCGCCGACGGGCGGCGGCAGACGCTTGATCAGGGCTTCGAGGACGGCGGGAACGCCGACGCCGGTCTTGGCCGAGATGTTGATGGCATCGGAAACGTCAAGTCCGATCACTTCTTGTATCTGCGCCTTGATGCGTTCCGGCTCGGCGGCGGGCAGGTCGATCTTGTTGAGCACAGGCACGATCTCATGACCGGCTCCAATGGCGAGGTAGGCGTTGGCCAGCGTCTGCGCCTCGACGCCCTGGGTGGCGTCAACGATCAGCAGCGAACCTTCGCAAGCGGCCAGCGAACGGCTGACCTCGTAGGAAAAGTCCACATGGCCCGGCGTGTCCATGAGGTTAAGCTGATAGGTCTCGCCGTCGGCGGCTTTATACATCAGGCGCACGGTCTGGGCCTTGATGGTGATGCCGCGTTCGCGCTCGATGTCCATGGAGTCCAGCACCTGCTCCTTCATCTCGCGGGAGCTGAGGCCCCCGCACAACTGGATCATGCGGTCGGCCAACGTCGACTTGCCGTGGTCGATGTGGGCGATGATGGCGAAGTTGCGTATGTGAGCGAGGTCGGTCATGGGCGGGGGTTCTAGCAGGTAAAATCAGCCCTGTCATGCGCCGTGCGTATCTTAAATCAACGACTCGCTATTAATCTTTACTTGATTTTTGTCGGCTCTTGGGGCGTTTTACGCCCTGGATCGGGGCCGGTCGGCAAATAAATGGATTTTGCCGGGGTGTTTGGTTATGTTCCGGATAATAAACAGTAGGCTGCGGAGTGATTGATGCTGAATCGTTGGAGAGTATTTGTCGGATGTTTGGTCCTGGCGTTGGGCGTTTTTGTTTATCCGGGGCAGGGACAGGCCGATGATTTCAGGGAAGGCGCGGCAAAGTTCATTCAGTCCCTTGCCGATAGGGCGATTTCCACGCTTACTGTTCAGGGCATCACCAAGAGTGAACGGCGGGAGCGGTTCCGCTCTTTCCTTAATGAGGACTTTGCCGTCAATACCATCGGCAAGTGGGTTCTCGGCAAATACTGGAATCAGGCTAATGAAACCCAGCAATCCGAGTATCTGAAATTGTTTGAGAATCTTCTGGTGGTCACCTATGCGGATCGCTTCGCCGATTATAAGGGCGAAAAACTCTCGGTTCTCGATACATTGGTCAAGGACGGCGTGGACGTCGTCGTCTATACCCAGATCGATGGTCCCGATAGCCCCGAGCCGTTAAAGATCGATTGGCGCGTACGGGCCAAGGAGGGCAAGTACAAGATCGTCGACGTCATGGTCACCGGCATCAGCATGGGACAGACCCAGCGTTCCGAATTCGCCTCCGTTATTCATAAGCATGGCGGCGATATCGACAAGTTTATCGCGGAAATGCGGGATCACGAAAACTTCGGTTCAAAAAATACCGAGCAATCCAGGGCGAAATGAGGCGTCTTTGCCTGAAGTAACGCCTCCATCCGTCGAAATGCCGTCGGGCAAGGATGCGGGTTACGAGAATTTTCCTGTGGGTTCGTGGTTGTTGCCGGCAAAGCTGAGGCCGCATATCGCCGTTTTCTATCGCTTTGCCCGCGCCATTGATGACATAGCCGACAGTCCCGACCTTACGCCTGAGGACAAGGTGGAGCGGCTCAAGGGCTTTGAAAAAGCCCTCCTCGGCGGCGAGAGCGAAGACCCGGCCTACCTCACGGCCCACAAGATGCGCCGCAGTCTGGCCGATACCGGCGTTACTCCGCGTCACTGTCAGGATTTGATCGCCGCCTTCATTCAGGACGTCACTAAACTGAGATACAAGGACTGGGACGATCTGATGGGATATTGCCTTCTGTCGGCGGCGCCGGTCGGGCGCTACCTGCTGGATATTCACGGCGGGTCGAGGGACGGCTACGGCCCGTCGGACGCCTTGTGCGCGGCCTTGCAGGTTATCAATCATCTCCAGGACTGCCGGGATGATTACCGGCAGTTGGACAGGGTCTATCTGCCGATGGACTGGATGGCGGCGGAGGGAGCGCTGGTCGAAGACCTTGACGCCGGGGCGTGCAGTCCGTCTTTGCGCGCCGTCATTGACCGAATGATACGGGGCGTGGACGGCCTGATGCCGCAGGCCCGGATGCTGGCCGGAGGATTGCGTTCGCGCCGTCTGGCCATGGAGTCGGCGGCTATCGTCAATATCGCCGAAAGCCTGAGCGACCTGTTGCGCCGCCGCGATCCCTTAGGTCCAAAGAGGATTAAATTGACCAAGGCCGGATATGTCCGGTGTGTCCTGCGCGGCGTTCTTTCGGTGATGTTTTAGTGAGTATCCTTACCGGCTTGGCGCTGATCCCGCTGGTCGTCTGGGCGGCGCTGCTGTCGTTGAGGGGCGGTTTTTGGCGCGCCGACCAGCAGCTGAAAACTCCCGGTTTTCTCGACAGTTCCGCCGACAGGGAAAGGTGGCCTTCGGTGATTGCGGTGATTCCGGCCCGCAATGAGGCTAAAACGGTGGGAAAGGTCGTTTCCTCATTGCTGGTCCAGGATTATCCCGGCGCTTTCGGCGTGGTGCTGGTGGATGACGGCAGCGACGACGGCACCGCCGAAAAGGCCGGCAAAGCCGCCAACGGTTCGGTTCGCTTTTCGGTTATCAAGGGCAAGCCGTTGGCGCCGGGATGGACCGGTAAGCTGTGGGCGATGGCGCAGGGGCTTGAGCAGGCCGCATTGACGGCGCCTGACTGTGTTTATGTGCTGCTGTGCGATGCCGACATCGTGCATGATCCGGCCAATTTAAGGCGATTGGTGGCCAAGGCGGAAGGCGAGGCCCTGGACATGGTCTCGCTGATGGTGATGCTGCGCTGTAAAAACTTTTGGGAGCGCCTGCTGATCCCCGCCTTTGTTTTTTTCTTTCAGAAGCTTTATCCCTTTCCCTGGGTCAACGATCCCCTCGACAGGACCGCCGCCGCCGCCGGCGGCTGCATGTTGGTGCGCCGCTCCGCCATTGACAAGGCCGGGGGGCTGGAGGCCATTCGCAGTCGCCTGATCGACGATTGCGCTCTGGCCGCCTTGATCAAAAAGAACGGCCCTATCTGGCTTGGCCTTACCGAGCATGTTCACAGCCTGCGCGCTTACAAGCGGTTGGGAGAAATCCGGAGCATGGTCGCCCGCACCGCTTTCGTGCAGTTGAATTATTCCGTTTGGCGGCTGGTCGGCGCCGTTTTCGCCATGATTTTGACCTATCTGGGGCCGCCTTCGGCGGCGGTTGCCGGAATTTTCATGGGCGACCCGCTGATGTTCCTGGGCGGGGTCATCGCCTGGTTCCTGATGGTTTTTGCTTATGATCCGACACTGGAACTGTACGGCCAACCGGCGTGGCGGGGTATGTTGCTGCCTCTGGCGGCGCTGCTCTACACCTTGATGACGGTAGACTCGGCGATTCAACATTGGCGTGGCCGGGGCGGAATGTGGAAAGGCCGCAGCTACGGGACGCCGACCGACGGGGGTGGATAAACCGGTTTCATCCGTGCGATTCATATCCCTCTTGCGGAACGTCTCATTAATGTGTATAATTATACACACTGCGTACTTAAAGATTCGGGGCGGCTGTGACCAAAAGCATTTCAAGCCGTGATGTCAAGAAGATGCTCAAGGCCGAAGGAGATAATCTCGTGCGTCAATATATCGCATTCATTCACCAATCAGAGGGCGGCGCTTACGGAGCTTCATTCCCCGACTTTCCCGGTTGCATCGCCGTTGAGGCGACGTTTGAGGATGTGGTGGCTTCCGCCGCCAGGGCGTTACGCTTTCACGCTGAGGGCATGACCGAAGACGGCTATGCCGTTCCCCGCGCTCGGACGCTTGATGAACTTGGGGCCGATCCTGAATTCGCCGAGGATATGGAAGGGGCAACTCTTGCGATCATCCCTTTGCATCCGCCGCGTGGTCGCACGGTTCGCCTCAACATCAGCATGGATGAATCCCTGGTTTCCTCCATTGATGAAGCCGCCTCGGTGCGCGGCCTCAGCCGTTCGGCATTTCTGTCTGAAGCCGCGCAGCGCTCTCTCCAGAAATGACCCGATTAGAGCGCTATCCGACCAAATTGAATCATCTGCGTTTCGATCCGGCGAGGCGATCCGTCAGGCGCGACGCGAAGAGCGATGCAAAAGCATCGGTCGAGCGGCGCAACGAAGCGGGCACCCGCCGCATCGAAACCCGAAGGGCCGGGCGCTTTTGGGGCGTGGGTTCGTCGAAAGGCTTGCCCATAGTGTCCGCTACGGGCCGCGCCCTTCTCCTGCCCACGACCCAAAATCGCTCCGGCGCAGGCGGTTCAATTTGGTCGGATAATGCTCTAACGGGGGGTGGATGAACCGGTTTCATCCGTGGTATTCATGTCGGCCATGGAAGAAAAACAGCCGAATGTGACTCCAGCTTCCGCCGCCAAGGACTATGTTGAGTCCGTGGTCAGGCGTTCCGGCACGTCCTTCTTTTGGGCCATGCGCCGGCTGCCCGAGGTCAAGCGTCAAGGCATGTACGCCGTTTACGCTTATTGCCGCGAGGTGGACGATATCGCCGACGACGAAGGCGAGCAGGCCGGCAAGACGGCTCGCCTGGGGCAATGGCGCGGCGAGATCGAACATCTTTACGGCGGCGGCGAGCCGGAATTTCTCGTGGCGCAGGCCCTGGTCAACCCGATTGTCCGTTTCGGCCTGCAAAAGAAAGATTTCCTGGCGCTGATCGACGGTATGGAGACTGACGCCGCCGACAGGCTGCGGATCGCCGCCATGGACGGCTTGTTCCTTTATTGCGACCAGGTGGCCTGCGCCGTCGGCAGGCTTTCCAACCGGATATTCGGCGTTGACGAGGAAAGGGGCGACCGGGTCGCTCACGCTCTCGGTCTGGCGTTGCAACTGACCAATATTCTCAGCGATTTGCGTGAGGACGCCGGGCGCAACCGTCTTTACCTCCCGGCGGACCTTTTGACGGCTCACGGCATAAATGAGGATAATCCGGAGGCGGTTCTCGCCCATCCGGCCATCGCCGGCGTCTGCGCCGAACTGGCGGAAATCGCGACTAACCGTTTCGCCGAGGCCGAATCCGCCCTGGCCTTGTGCGACCGTCGCCAAATGCGCCCCGCCATCATGATGATGCAGGTATATCGCCGCATTCTTGAAAAGCTGAAAAAAAGAGGGTGGGAGCGGATTTCCGGGCCGGTCAGGCTGCCCAGGCTGCAAAAGCTGTGGATCGCTTTTCGCTACGGAATTTTCTAGAAATGGCTTCGCCTGTATCCGTTGACCATGTCCATGTAATCGGCGCCGGTCTTGCCGGCCTTTCCTGCGCCGTCAGGCTTGTCGCCGCCGGACGGCGGGTGACGGTGTATGAGTCGGCGGGCCATGCCGGCGGACGTTGCCGTTCCTACCGGGACTCCAGGCTGGAACGGCGGATCGATAACGGCAATCATCTGTTGTTGAGCGGCAACCGCTCGGCCTTCGCCTATCTGAGCGAGATCGGCTCGGCGGACAGCCTTGTCGCGCCCGACGGCGACGGCTTCCCTTTTCTTGACTTGCAGGACGGGCGGCGCTGGACGGTTCCCGTCGGCTTGCGGTGCCTCCTTAAGGTTCCGGGAGGCCGTTGGCGGGACTATCTCGGCGGCTTCGGCTTGTACCAGGCGGGCGGCGAGGCGACCGTCGCCGGGCTGCTTGACCGCCGGGCACCGGTCTATCGAAATTTCTGGGAGCCTTTGGCGATGGGTATTCTTAATATTTCGGCAGAGGAAGGGGCGGCGCATCTGATGGGGGCCGTGCTTAAAGAGATCATCGGGCAAGGTCTTGCCGCCTGCCGTCCGCGCATCGTCAGGGAGGGGTTGAGCGAGAGCTTTGTCGATCCGGCGCTGGCGCGGCTTAAGGATCGCCTCCTGTTCAACCGCAGGCTCCGATCATTGGAGTTCGCGGCGGATAAAGTATCGGCCTTGAATTTCGGCGATGAGAAATCTGCCCTGGCGGAAGGGGAAAGCGTGGTCCTGGCGGTTCCGCCGACGGTCGCCGGCGCCCTGGTTCCCGGCCTGACCGTTCCCGGCGATAGCCGCGCCATCGTCAACGGTCATTTCCGTCTGGACAGCGGGCGCGAGGGGGTGTCGATGCTGGGGATGGTCGGCGGCGTCGGCCAATGGTTGTTTGTGCGCGGCGATATCGCCTCGGTGACCGTCAGCGCCGCCGCCGGCCTTGTTGATGAAACCGAAGAAGACATTGCCCGAAGCCTGTGGGCCGAGGTCGCCGTCGCTCTCGGTCTCGGCGAAGCGCCTTTGCCGCCTTACCGGATTGTTAAGGAAAAGCGCGCCACTTTTGCCCAAACGCCGGAACAGATTAAACTCAGGCCCGGCGCCGTGACGGCGTGGAAAAACTTGTATCTCGCCGGCGACTGGACGGATACCGGCTTGCCGGCGACCATCGAGGGAGCTGTGCGTTCAGGACACACCGCCGCAAGTAAAGCGCTTAAGCCGGTATAAGAGCTTGAACAAAAACCGATTATTCGATTAAAAAACGGAAATGCTGAACGTGGGTAAATTTTTTCAGGGCGACAGCCGTCTCGACAAGGTGATCGAGGAGGCTAAAGCTTGGCTTGCCGCCCGGCAGGCCGATGACGGCCACTGGGCTTTCGAGCTGGAAGCCGATGTCACCATCCCGGCCGAGTACATCTTCCTCAATCATTACCTGGGCGAGCCGAACGACGCCGTCGAGGCCAAGCTGGCCAATTATATTCGTGAAATTCAGGGCAGCCACGGCGGCTGGCCGCTGTACCATGACGGCGATTTCGATATCAGCGCGTCGGTCAAGGCCTACTTTGCCCTCAAGCTGGTCGGCGAGGATATCAACGCTCCGCACATGAGATTCGCCCGCCACGCCATCCTTGATCACGGCGGGGCGGCCAAGACCAATGTCTTCACCCGCTTCATGCTGGCTCTGTTCGGACAGGCGCCGTGGCGCGCCGTGCCGTTGATACGGGTCGAAGCCCTGTTGTTGCCGGCCTGGGCGCTGTTTCACATCGACAAGGTCTCGTACTGGTCGCGCACGGTGATGGTGCCGTTGATGGTGCTGGCGGCCTTGAAGCCTCGCGCCTGCAATCCTCGCGGCGTCGATATCAGGGAGTTGTTCGTCAAGCCGCCGAAGAAGGTTCTGAACTATCTTACCAACCCTACCGGCCACTGGCTGGGCGCGGTGTTGCTGTTTGGCGACCGCCTGGCTCGTTTAATCATGCCTTTTATGCCCAAGTCGCTGGAGAAGAAAGCCATCGACCGGGCCATGGAATTCGTCATCGAGCGGCTGAACGGCGAGGATGGTCTGGGCGGCATCTTTCCGGCCATGGCCAACAGCGTCATGGCCATGGACGCGCTGGGCTATCCCCGCGACGATCCCGACTATGTAATCGCCCGCAAGGCCATCGACAAGCTGCTGGTGTTCAAAGGCGACAAGGGCTATTGCCAGCCGTGCCTGTCGCCGGTGTGGGATACAGGCCTTGCCTCCCTCGCCATGCTGGAAACCGGCATGAACGGAGAAGACCCGGTTCTGGCCGGGGCCGGCGAATGGCTGGCCGGGCGGCAGATACTGGACGTTGTCGGAGACTGGAAGTCGCACCGGCCTGATGTGCGTCCCGGCGGATGGGCTTTCCAGTACTGGAATGACTACTACCCGGATGTGGACGACACGGCGGTGGTGGTCATGGCGCTGCACAGGATCGACCGTGAGAAATACCGCGAGGCCATTGAACGCGCCGTCGAATGGATCATCGGCATGCAAAGCGGCAACGGCGGCTGGGGAGCCTTTGACGCCGACAACGAATATTACTTTCTGCAACATATTCCGTTTGCCGACCACGGGGCGCTGCTCGACCCGCCGACCGCCGATGTTACGGCGCGGTGCATCGGCATGCTGGCCCAACTGGGCTATGCCGTGGATCATCCGGTGGTGGCGCGGGGCCTTGAGTTCCTGAGGACCGATCAGCAGGAAGACGGCTCCTGGTTCGGGCGCTGGGGCAACAATTACGTTTACGGCACCTGGTCGGTGCTGAATGTCTACAATGCGCTGGGCAAGGATATGCAGGCGCCTCATATCCGCAAGGCGGTGGAATGGCTGAAGTCTTGCCAGCGCCCCGACAACGGCTGGGGAGAGGATTGCGCCAGCTACTGGCAACACCGCCGCGACGAGGTGAAGGAAAGCACGCCGTCGCAGACCTCCTGGGCGCTACTGGGGTTGATGGCGGCCGGCGAGGTGGACAGCGAGCAGATTAAGCTGGGCGTTGAGTACCTGCTGAATGCTCCCCGCGAAGGCGGCAAGTGGCGCGAGGAATACTTCAACGCCGTCGGCTTTCCTCGCATTTTCTATCTTCGTTATCACGGCTACAGCGCCTATTTCTGCCTGTGGGCGCTGGCTCGTTACAAGAATCTCAAGAACGGCGCCTCCAAGCGTCCCTTGTTCGGCATGTAGGTGAAACCCCTCGGCATCATCACCGGCTTGGCGCTTGAGGCCCGCTGCCTCGGCGCGGGGTTGAACGGATTGACCGTGCGCTGTTCCGGCCCCGGCCCCGAACGCGCCGGGAAGACCGCCCGCGCTTTATTGAAGGAAGGATGTACGGCGCTGATCAGTTTCGGCCTTGCCGGCGGGCTTGACCCGGCCATTGGGCCAGGCGATCTGGTTCTTGCCGACAGCGTTATCACCGCTGACGGCAAACGTTTTGTCACCGATAGAGAATGGCGCCAAAGGCTTTGCGCGGCTCTTTCAGATACGCCATGCGTCAGCGCTCCCCTGCTCGGCGTCGGGCAGGCGATAACCATGCCTGAGGACAAGCGCCGTTTGTTTTTGGATACGGGGGCCGTCGCCGTCGATATGGAAAGCCATGCCGTCGCCGAAGTAGCGGATGAAGCGGGAATTCCGTTCCTGGCGGTGAGGGTGATCGCCGATCCGGCGGCTGGAGAAATCCCGTCATCGGCGCTTAAGGGAGTAGGGGAGGATGGGCGCAGCCGACCCCTGGCCGTGGCGTTGGCGTTGTTGTGGCGGCCATGGGAACTGCCGGCCATTCTCCGCCTCAAGCGGGACAGCGACCGGGCGTTAGCCGCCTTACGCCGCATCGCTTTGCTCGTCGGTCCCAGTTTCGGCTCGGACGATTAGAGTATCCATTATAAGCAAGGCCTCATTTCAGTCCATCCGAAATAGCTTCGACGCCCCCCACAATATAATGATCCTGTTAAGAAGCTCATCTGTAATCAGGGGTTAGCGACAAAAGCCCCGGACAATGAATTGCAAATGGCCCTTATGTCGCATATAATGTCCATATGCTGAGGCAAATGGCGAGGCGCACATGCCTACCAACATCCAATTCCTGGAACAGGTTTTGCCCCCAAGGGGGCTGATCGACGCCACCCTGTTAGCCGAAGTTCTGCACGTCACCAAGATCGAGCTGGCGGCGGCCACCGGATTGTCGCGGGATGCGGTATCCAAACGCTCGCGGGTTGAGAGCCGAGCCACCCAGGCGCGGTTGCGCGATACAGTGGAGATAATCAACCGCGTAATCGGGTGGTCGGGTTCGCTGCCCAGGGCCTTCGCTTGGTTCCGCTCACAACCCCTGCCGTCCTTCGGCGACAAGACGGCCGAGGATTTAGTCAAGGATGGCCGGGCCGAGGACGTGAAGGCGTATCTTAGCCGCGTCGCCGATGGGGGATATGCGTGAGCAGGGAAGTCCCGTTCTTCCGCTACCGGGGTCTCGTCTACCGCGCACACAACCCGAAATGGTCCTCAGCCCCGGTCTCCGGTACGGGCGCGATGCGGCGCGGCGGGCGGTTTAACCGCATTGGCGCGCCTGCGCTCTATACCTCGCTTGATCCTAAGACCGCATGGATGGAGGCACAGCAGGGCTTCCCATTCAAACCCCAGCCGATGACCCTGGTCGCCTACGAGGTGGATTGCGCGGACGTTGTCGATCTCGGTGATCCGGACGTCCAGGCGGCGTTGGGAGTATCCATTTCCGACCTTGCGGGCGCGTGGGAAGATATGGCGTCGCTTGGCATCCATCCTCTCACCTGGACTTTGGCTGATCGCTTGATCGACGATGGCGTCGCCGCCATAATCGTGCAGAGCTTCGCGCCCGGATGCGGGCCGGACGACCGTAACCTCGTCTTCTGGGCATGGTCCGAGGTTCCGCCTCACCTAGTCTCGGCCATTGATGACCACGGGCGGGCATCAAGGTGATTTCACAGCGACCGTTCCGTTTCGATCTGCGGCTTTTCTAACGTTACCCTACGCCGCGTCGCTTCGCTCGTCGGTCCCAGTTTCGGCTCGGACGATCAGACTTTCGTGGACATCTTCAGCCGGGCGCTGGCGGTCGAGCGGGATTTCCGGGACCATGGGGCCTTCGGTGTCGATGCCGCCGAGGAATACCTTCAGCGCCTTCAGCGGACGGCTCACCGTGTCGGTGACGGCGGTCGGCTCGTAGCCGCAATGGACCATGCAGTCGGCGCACTTCTCGTAGTTGCCGGTTCCGTAGGCGTCCCAATCGGTTTCCTCCATCAGGGAGGCGAAGGACGGGGCGTGGCCCTCGGCGATCAGGTAGCAAGGCTTCTGCCAGCCTAAAACATTGCGCGTCGGGTTGCCCCAGGGGGTGCAGCGGTAGGCCTGGTTGCCGGCCAGGAAGTCGAGGAACAGAGTCGACTGGCTGAACCGCCACTTTTTCTTTTTGCCCAGCCGCAACAGGTCGCGGAACAGGTTTTTGGTGTGCGCATGCGACAGGAAATGCTCCTGTATCGGCGCCCGCTCGTAAGCGTAGCCGGGCGATATGGTGATGCCCTCGACTCCCAGGTCGGAGCATGCGAAGTCGAAAAACCCGGCCATGTCGGCGACATCGGCGTTGGCGAACAGGGTGCAGTTGATGGTGACGCGGAAGCCGCGCTTGCGGGCCTCGCGGATGGCCGATACGGCGCGGTCAAAGACTCCATCCTGGGAGACCGCCTTGTCGTGATGCTCGCGCATGCCGTCCAGATGCACCGAAAAGGTGAGGTAAGGGCCGGGCGTGAAGCGGTCCATCTGCTTTTCCAGCAACAGCCCGTTGGTGCACAGATAAATGAACTTCTTGCGGGCGATGAGGCCTTCGACGATTTCCTTGATATCCTTGTGCAGCAAGGGTTCTCCGCCGGGAATGGAGACTATCGGGGCGCCGCATTCATCCGCCGCCGCCAGACATTCGGCGACACTCAGGCGGCGGTTGAGAATGGCCTCGGGGTAGTCGATCTTGCCACATCCGGCGCAAGACAGGTTGCAGCGGAACAGGGGTTCCAGCATCAGCACGAGGGGGTACTTGTCGATGCCCCTGAAGCGTTGCTTGAGGATATAGGCGCCGACGCGATATTGCTGAATCAGGGGGACGCTCACCTGACGGCTGCCTGGACCAGTTCCTTGGGAAGCTTGAACTGCATGCGCTCTTCGCCGCCTTCCAGTTCGGTCATCTCGATTTTTCCGAAATCGGAAAGGCGGTCGATCAGTTCCTGGACCAGTTCTTCCGGCGCCGAGGCTCCGGCGGTGATGCCGACCACTTTCGCATTGTTAAGCCAGGAAGCGTCAAGGCTGTCCGCATCATCGACGAGATAGCTGGGAACCCCCATTTCGGCGCCGATCTCGCGCAGGCGGTTGGAGTTGGAGCTGTTGCGCGCGCCCACCACCAGCATCAGGTCCACTTGAGTCGCCAGTTCGCGCACCGCCTGCTGGCGGTTCTGGGTGGCGTAGCAGATATCGTTGACGTCGGGGCCGATGATGGACGGGAAACGTTTTTTCAGCGCCTCGATTACTTCGCGGGTGTCGTCAACGCTGAGCGTCGTTTGCGTCACATAAGCCACCTTTTCGGGGTTGTGGATTTTTACATCCTCTACGTCTTCGGGGTAGGTCACCAGTTGCACGCCGCCGGGTATGCGGCCTTGGGTTCCTTCCACTTCGGGGTGGCCGCCGTGGCCGATAAGGATCAGCTCGTTGCCGTTTCGGGCGTGCTTGCGTCCCTCCCTGTGGACCCGCGAGACCAGGGGGCAGGTGGCGTCGATGACCGGGAGTTTGCGTTTCCGCGCCTCCGCCTCTACCGCTTGAGATACGCCGTGGGCGCTGAAAATGGTGACGGCGCCGTCGGGGATATCGTCCAGCTCCTCGACGAAAACCGCTCCTTTGGCCCGCAAAGTATCGACAACCCGCTTGTTGTGGACGATCTCGTGGCGCACATAGACCGGCGGCCCGTAAGTGTCCAGGGCCTGCTCGACGATTTCAATGGCGCGTTCGACCCCGGCGCAAAAACCGCGAGGGCGCGTCAGGATGACGTGAAGGGCGGCATTGTTGTTTCGTTTCACGGTATGGTGTTTATTCATTTGTTTTCCGGGGCGTTTATTTTAGCTTAAAGGTGAATATATGTCTGATATTTTTTCAAACGGGTCGCGATGACCATTCTGGTTACCGGGGCTTCCGGCTTCGTCGGATCGGCGGTGGCGCGCCTGCTCTTGAGCGAGGGCTTCCGGGTGCGCGTGCTGGTGCGCTCTTCCAGCGTCCGCAGCAATTTCGCCGGCCTGGACGTTGAGGCGGTTCAAGGCGACCTGACGGACAGGGCGTCGCTGGGGCCGGCCCTGAAGGGATGCAAGGGGCTGTTCCATGTGGCCGCCGACTATCGTCTGTGGACCCGCCGTCCCGACCTTATGTTCAAGGCCAACGTCAACGGCTCACGCGATATCGTGCTGGCCGCCGCCGAGGCCGGCGTCGAGCGCATCGTCTACACCAGTTCGGTGGCGGTGCTGGGCATCCCCAAGGACGGAACCCCCGGCGATGAGGAAAGTCCGGTCGGCTACGGCGACATGATCGGCCCTTACAAGCAGTCCAAATTCAAGGCCGAGGAGGCCGTGCGCCATCTGATCGCGGAATACGGCGCTCCGGTGGTAATTGTTAATCCCTCGACGCCGGTAGGCCCCCGCGACATCAAGCCTACGCCGACGGGCGCCATGATCGTCGCCGCCGCCGCCGGGAAGATGCCGGCCTATGTCGATACCGGCCTTAACATTGCGCATGTGGATGATATCGCCGCCGGCCATCTGGCCGCCTTCAGGAAGGGCGTCATCGGTGAGCGTTACGTTCTCGGCGGCGACGACATGAGCCTCAAGGATATTCTTGCCGTGATCGCCGCGATTGCCGGCGGCAAGCCGCCCGGCGTCTGCATCCCTCATAGCCTGATTATGCCGGTGGCTTGCGTGGTCGAGGGCTGGGCGCGTCTGGTCAGGCGGGAAGCCGCGCCTTTCGTCACCATCGACGGCGTCCGCATGGCCAGAAAGAAGATGTTTTTCTCATGCGCCAAGGCGAAGCGGGAATTGGGATATGCTCCTCGCCCCGCTGAACAGGCGTTGCGCGACGCCGTCGTCTGGTTTAGTGAGAACGGCTATTTTTAATGAATGAATGGACACTAGGATGAAGGCAATCATGCTGGCGGCGGGGGTGGGCAGTCGTCTTTACGGCAATGACGGAGATAAACCGCCGAAGTCGCTTCTTGAATTCGGCGGCAAGACCCTGATGCGGCGCCATATCGAGGCGCTGAAAAAATTCGGCGTCAAAGAGTTGATGGTCGTCGTCGGCTTCCGCAAGGACGAGGTCATGGCCGAGGCCGAAGCCCATGGCGACGGCTTTGTTTCTTTTGTCGAGAACCCTGATTTCAGCACTACAGGCACTACGGTTTCGTTGTGGCGCGCCCGCGAAGTCCTGAACGGCGGCGATGCCGTCTTATTCATGGACGCCGACGTGCTTTATCACCAGGAACTGATCGGGCGTCTTGTAAAATCGGAACATGAAAACTGCATTATTTTCGACCACGGCGCCGCCCATTGCCTGGAAGCGGTGAAGCTGTGCGTAAGGGACGGCCATCCCGTCGCCTTCGGCAAAGGCATTGAGGGGGAATTTGACCGGACCGGCGAGTGGCCGGGCTTTTTGAGTCTGTCGGCTGCCGTCGCCGGGCGGCTGGCCTCCGCCTGTCAGGCTTATATCGACAATAATAAGTTGTTGGAACCTATGGAAAGCCCCCTGCGCGATGTTTTGCTGGGCGAGCCTCAGGGAACCTTCTGGATCGAGGACATCACAGGCTTGCCGTGGATCGAGATCGACTTCCAGGAAGACCTTGTCCGCGCCCGCGACTACATTCTTCCGCTGATCGGCGGATGATGCGCGTCCCGCCGGTTATCCGGCGCGCTTTTTACCGGGTCCCGGAGGCTGGTAGGCTATGGGCACGGGGAGGCGGGTGTAAACGTCGCTGATGCGGGCGCTCATCTGCCGCATTTCGCCGCGCATCTCGCCCTTCAACTCGGCGACCTCGGTTTCAAGTGCGCGAATGCGAGTATCCAGCGCACCGACATTGCCCTTCAATTCGCCGATCTGCCGCTCCACGCGATCTCCGAGCGCGGCGATGGCGGCAAGAATTCCCTGCGTGTCGGTCGTTTCCATGCTCCTATCATTCCATATTTGACAGCGGGAGTCCAGCGGCGCCAAGCCTCGCCGACTTCATCCGCGCCCACGACCACATTCTTCCGCTGATCGGCAGCTAACGCCAACGATCATCAACGGAGACTCGACCGTTTTGTCTTTCCTTTCGTGTATTCCGTGTGTTCTGTGGTTAAAATTGCATGGTTTACCACGGAACATACAGAACACACGGAAATGACAGGCCTTAAGTTTGAAGAGGCTAAGAACAGCGGGGCAGGGGGAGGTTCAGCAGGGCAGGTCGGTTTTGCCCATCAGGAATTGATCGACGGAGCGGGCGCACTGGCGGCCCTCGCGGATGGCCCAAACCACCAGCGATTGTCCGCGACGCATATCGCCGGCGGCGAACACTTTGGGTACCGAAGTCTGATATGAATCGGCATCGGCCTTGACGTTTTTGCGTTCATCAAGGGCGACGTTCAATTGTTTCAGCAACCCGTCGTGGATCGGATGAACGAAACCCATTCCCAGCAGAACAAGATCGGCCCTGATGTTGAATTCGCTGCCCGCTGTTTCCTTCATGGCGATGCGGCCGTTTTTGTCCGGCGACCATTCGACACGCGCCGCATGCAGGGTTGTCACCCGTCCGTTCTCGCCGGAGAATGATTTGGTGATGACGCTCCAGTCCCGTGAACAACCTTCGTTGTGGGAGGTGGTGGTGCGCAGTTTCGTCGGCCAGTTGGGCCAGGTCAGTTTTTTGTCCTCTTTCTCCGGCGGTTTGGGCAATATTTCAATCTGGGTCACCGAGAGAGCGCCTTGGCGGATCGAGGTTCCGATGCAGTCCGACCCGGTATCGCCGCCGCCGATCACCACTACATGTTTATCGGTGGCGGTGATTTCCCGGTCTCTGGGGATGACGTCGCCGGCGATACGGTGGTTTTGCTGGAACAGGAATTCAAGGGCGAAATGGATTCCCTTCAAATCACGACCGGGCACAGGCAGGTCACGCGGCAGTTCGGAGCCGCCGGCCAGCACGACGGCGTCGAATTCTTTCAGCAGTTCTTTTGCCGGAATGTTGACGCCGATGTTAATGCCGGGGATGAATTTCACTCCCTCGGCTTTCATCTGCGCTATCCGCCGGTCAATGAGATGCTTGCTTAGTTTAAAGTCCGGGATTCCGTAGCGGAGCAGGCCGCCGATGCGGGAATTTTTCTCGTACACGACTACCGTATGGCCGGCGCGGGCGAGTTGTTGGGAGCAGGCCAGTCCCGCCGGGCCGGAACCGACGATGGCGACTTTCTTGCCGGAACGGTGCGCCGGGACTTGCGGGCTTATATAGCCTTCTTTCCAGGCCCTATCGACGATGGCGCATTCGATGGTTCTGATGGTTACCGGCTCGTCCCTGATGTTCAGGGTGCATGACGCCTCACAGGGCGCCGGGCAGATGCGTCCGGTGAATTCGGGGAAATTGTTGGTGGAGTGCAGGACTTCCAGGGCCTCGCGCCACTTGTTATTGTAGATCAGGTTATTCCAGTCGGGAATGATGTTGCCCACCGGGCATCCCTGATGGCAGAACGGAACGCCGCAATCCATGCACCGGGCGCCCTGCTTCTTGATTTCGTCGGGCGCCAGCGGGTTGATGAACTCGGCGAAGTGCTGGATGCGGTCGCCGACGCCGTCGTGGCCGCGATCCTGGCGCATATACTCCATAAAGCCGGTTGTTTTGCCCATGTTTTTTTATCCTTCCTGCGGGCTTTGGCCGGTGCGCTTGCTGTGCCGGGCGTCACGAAGTTGGGGTTTCTGCAAAGCGTTCAGAAAGTCTACGGGCATGACTTTGTGGAACATGGGAAGATGGCGATTCCAGTTTTCCATGATCTCGCGGGCGCGCGGGCTGCCGGTATAACGCAGGTGCCTCTCGATCAGCCATTTCAGGCGAGCTTCGTCGTGGCGCAACATATCATTGAATGTTTCTTTGTCGGCCATGTTTACGTTGTTGTTTCTGTTTCTGACAATGGGTTCCAGGCGGACCATGGACATGTTGCAGCGGATATCGAAGTCCTTGTTTTTATCATATACATAGGCAATGCCGCCGCTCATCCCGGCGGCAAAATTACGCCCTGTTTCTCCCAGCACGACGACACAGCCTCCGGTCATGTACTCGCAGCCATGGTCGCCGACGCCTTCGACCACGGCGACGGCGCCGGAATTACGCACGCCGAAACGTTCGCCGGCGACGCCGTGGAAATAACACTCGCCGCTGATGGCGCCGTATAACACGGTGTTGCCGATGAGGATGTTTTCCTCGGCCTTGAAGGAGCTTTTTTTGGGTGGGTAGATGATGATGCGGCCGCCGCTCAGGCCCTTGCCGACGTAGTCATTGGCGTCGCCCTCCAGCTCGATGGTGATGCCGTGGGCAAGGAAGGCGCCGAAGCTCTGGCCGCCGGTTCCCTTGCTTTTGATGTAGATGGTGTCTTCGGGCAGGCCCTTATGCCCGTGGCGAAGCGCAACCCGGCCCGACAGCATGGCGCCGACGGTGCGGTTGATGTTTCGCACCGGCAGTTCGATTTTCACCGGCTCCTTGTTCTCGATTGCTGATTTGCTCAGTTTGATCAGCTTGTGGTCCAGCGCTTTTTCCAGAGCATGGTCCTGGGTCTCGCTATTGTAGACGGCGACGCCCTTGGCCGTTTTGGGACGGTAGAGAAGCGGCGTCAGATCAAGGCCCGAAGCCTTCCAATGGTCAACCGCCCTGTTGACGCGCAGCTTGTCCGTGCGCCCGATCATTTCGTTGAAGGTGCGAAATCCGAGTTCGGCCATCAACTCGCGTGTCTCTCTGGCGACGAAGGTGAAGTAATTTACCACATGCTCCGGCTTGCCGGTGAAACGGCTGCGCAGTTCCCGATCCTGGGTGGCGATGCCGACCGGGCAGGTGTTTAGGTGGCACTTGCGCATCATCAGGCAGCCTTCGGCGATGAGGGCGATGGTGGCGAAGCCGAGTTCATCGGCACCCAGCAGAGCGGCGATCACCACGTCGCGTCCGGTCCTGACGCCGCCGTCGGTTTGTACCGCGATGCGTCCCCTCAGACGGTGCAGCAACAGCGTTTGGTGAGTTTCCGATAGGCCCAGTTCCCACGGCGAACCGGCGTGCATGACCGAAGTGATGGGGCTGGCGCCGGTGCCGCCTTCGCAGCCGGAGATCAGCACATGGTCGGCGTGGGCCTTGGCGACGCCGGAGGCGATGGTGCCGACGCCTTTTTCGGAGACCAGCTTGACGCTGATTCTGGCCTTGGGATTAACGTTCTTGAGGTCGTGGATAAGCTGCGCCAGATCCTCGATGGAATAGATATCATGGTGGGGCGGCGGCGAAATCAGGCCGACGCCGGGGGTTGAGTGCCTGACCCTGGCGATGGTCTTGTTGACCTTATGGCCGGGAAGCTGGCCGCCCTCGCCGGGTTTGGCGCCTTGGGCCATCTTGATCTGGATTTCGTCGGCGTTGACCAGATACTCGGCGGTAACGCCGAAGCGGCCCGAGGCCACCTGCTTGATCGCCGAGCGCGTCGAGTCGCCGTTGGGCTGAGGCGTGTAACGCTCCGGCTCTTCGCCGCCCTCGCCGGTATTGGACTTGCCGCCGATGCGGTTCATGGCGATGGCCGTGGTCGTGTGCGCTTCGTGGGAGATGGAGCCGAAGGACATGGCGCCCGTCGAGAATCGTTTGAAGATGCTTTCTATCGGCTCCACCTCGTCCAGCGGTATGGCGTTTTTGCCGAAATTGAATTCGAACAGCCCGCGCAGGTTCATCAATCGCTTGCTGCGGTCATTGATGACCTTGGAAAACTCGCGGAATGCCTCGAAGTCGCCGCTGTAGCATGCATGTTGAAGTTTGGAGATGGATTCGGACGTCCATATGTGCTCTTCGCCGCGCAAACGCACGGCCAGTTCGCCGCCGGGATCAAGGGCGTTGCGCAAATCGGCCTTGCCGCCATAGGCGTCGGCGTGGCGGCGCACCGTTTCGGCGGCGATTTCCTTCAGGCCTACGCCCTCGATGGCGGTGGATGTCCATGTAAAGTACTTGTCGATAAATTCGGTGGACAGGCCGACGGCGTCGAAAATCTGGGCGCCGCAATATGACTGATAGGTGGAGATG
Source organism: Rhodospirillales bacterium RIFCSPLOWO2_02_FULL_58_16 (assembly GCA_001830425.1). NCBI lineage: Bacteria > Pseudomonadati > Pseudomonadota > Alphaproteobacteria > Rhodospirillales > Rhodospirillales bacterium RIFCSPLOWO2_02_FULL_58_16. The sequence continues at coordinate 7,624 of MIAA01000011.1, read as the reverse complement.
CCCATCTTCGACATCACCTTGAGGATGCCCTTGTCGATGGCCTTGATGTAGTTCTTGTGAGCCGCCGCCTCGGTCAGTTTGTCTTTTAAGTCCTTGTTCAACTCCGGCAGCATGGAAGAAATGGTCTCAAAGGCCAGATAGGGATTGATGGCCTCGGCGCCGTAGCCGGCAAGCAGGCAGAAGTCATGGACCTGCCGCGCTTCTCCGGTCTCCACCACCAGCCCGACTTCGGTGCGCAGACCCTCGCGGATCAGGTGATGGTGAACGGCGGCGCAGGCAAGAAGCGCCGGGATGGCGACGTTGTCGGCATCGACGGCGCGATCAGACAGCACCAGAATGTTGTCGCCCTTGAGCACTTCTTCCTGGGCTTGCCGGCAAAGCCTGTCGAGGGCCTTTTTCATCCCCCCGGCGCCCAGCGCCGCCGGATAGCAGATATCCAGCGTGAAAGCGTGGAAGGCGTTGTCCACCTTCTCGTGGATATGGCGGATTTTTTCCAGGTCGATATTACTGAGGATGGGCTGGGTCACCTCCAGCCGTTTGTGGGCGCCGCCGGTGTTCAGGTCCAGCAGGTTCGGCCTGGGTCCGATCAGCGATACCAGCGACATCACCAGTTCCTCGCGGATGGGGTCGATGGGAGGGTTGGTGACCTGGGCGAAGCACTGGCTGAAGTAATCATACAGCAGCTTGGGCCGTTTGGAGAGCACCGCCGGCGGAATGTCGCGGCCCATGGAGCTGATCGGGTCCTGGCTGTTCAGCGCCATCGGCCCGAGAAAGAACTTGAGGTCTTCCTGGGTGTAGCCGAAAGCCTGTTGCAGATTCATCAAGGTATCCGAATCGGGCGGCATTGCCGCCACTTCGGTCGGCAGCGCCTCGACCTTGATCTGGGTTTGGTTCAGCCACCTCTGGTAGGGTTGGGCCGAGGCCAAATTCCGCTTTAATTCCTCGTCGTCGATGATGCGTCCCTGTTCCAGGTCGGCAAGGAACATCTTGCCCGGTTGCAGACGCCATTTCTTGACGATATTTTCTTCGGGAATGTCCAGCACGCCGACTTCCGAGGCGGCGATCACCAGATCGTCGTTGGTTACGATATATCGCGCCGGGCGCAAGCCGTTGCGGTCCAGGGTGGCCCCGATCTGGCGTCCGTCGGTGAAGGCCATTGCCGCCGGTCCGTCCCACGGCTCCATCAGCGCCGCGTTATATTCGTAGAAGGCGCGGCGCTTTGGTTTCATCAGCGGGTTGTCGTGCCAGGCTTCGGGGATCATCAACGCCATGGCATGGCACAGCGAGTAGCCGGCGGCGATCAACAGTTCCAGGGCGTTGTCGAAGGTGGCGGAATCCGATTTTCCGTCAAGGATCAGCGGCCACAATTTTTTCAGATCGTCGCCGAGAACTTCCGACTTCATGTTGTGGCGGCGCGCCGCCATCCAGTTGATGTTGCCGCGCAGGGTGTTGATCTCGCCGTTGTGGCAAAGATAGCGGAACGGATGGGCCAACTCCCAGGACGGAAAAGTGTTGGTGGAGAAACGCTGATGCACCATGGCAAGGGCCGATTGCGTGCGCTCGTCGCACAAGTCCTTGAAGTAGGAGTCCAGGTTGGGGGCCAGGATTATCCCCTTGTAGACGATGGTGCGGGTCGATAGAGACGATATGTAGAAGGCCTTTACATCCTTCATGGCGCGGTTGCGTATATTGCGGTGGATGCGTTTGCGCACCACCATCAGCTTGCGCTCCACGGCGTCTACGTCAAAGTCCCGGTCGTTGCCGCGCGGGATGATGAATACCTGACGGATCACCGGCTCGGTCGGCTTGACGCTTTCACCGAGGCAGGAATTGTCCACCGGCACATCCCGCCAGCCCAGGACCTTAAGGCCCTCTTCGCTGCATATACGTTGGAACGTCTTGACGCAGACTTCGCCGGTCTCGGCGTTGCGCGGCAGGAAGACCATGCCGACGCCGTATTTTCCCTCGGGCGGCAGCGTGACGCCGAGACCGGCGCATTCGGCGCGCAGAAGGACATCCGGAATCTGCATAAGGATTCCGGAGCCGTCGCCGGCCAACGGGTCGGCCCCGACCGCGCCCCGGTGGTCAAGGTTGACCAGTATCTTGAGGCCTTGACGGACGATGGAGTGGCTTTTGCGGTTCTTGATATTGGCGACGAATCCGAAGCCGCAAGCATCACGTTCGTATCGTGGATCGAACAAGCCTTGTTTATGTGGCAAACTTGTTGTTGCCATACGGAAATGCCCCTTTATTCGGCTTCCTTGTTTGAATGAGCGCCTGAATAACCCGCCGAGGGCATGGTTGCCAACCAAGAAATAGCGGGTCCGATAATTTACGGCTTGGGATAGGAAACGGTCTTTGCTATAAGAACAGCAACACTTGGGGTGATTTTACGATGACGCTTCTACATATTGTGGTTCTTGCCGTTGTTCAGGGCATTACCGAGTTCCTTCCGGTCAGTTCCTCGGGGCATTTAATTTTGGTTCCGTTGCTCGCGGGATGGCAGGATCAGGGGGCGCTCATGGACGTTGCCGTGCATATGGGCACCCTGGGCGCGGTGATGCTTTATTTCCGGCGCGACATCTGGAACATGCTGTTCGGGCTTGGCCGCGCCCTCAGGGGCAAGCGCGACCCCGGCGCCAAGCTGGCCGCTCTTCTCGTCGTCGCCACCGTGCCGGCGGCGGTCGGCGGTTATTTTATGAATATCTATCTGCCGGACGGTCTGCGCAGTTCCACCATCGTCGGCTGGACGATCCTGGGGTACGGCATCGTGCTTTACGTCGCCGATAGACTGGGCATGACCTTGCGTCGGGTCGAGCACCTGCGTTTCAGCGACGCTATTATCATCGGTCTGGCTCAGGTGCTGGCGTTTATCCCCGGCACCAGCCGCTCCGGCGTCACTATGACGGCGGCCCGGATGCTGGGCATGGAGCGCCCCGACGCCGCCCGTTTCTCCATGCTGTTGTCGGTGCCGACGATCATCGGCGCCGGCTTGCTGAAAGGCCTGGAGCTTTATCATTCGAGCGATGCGGCGCTGACGTCTTCGGCTTTTACCGCCGCCGTCATCGCCTTTTTTGCCGGCCTGCTTGCCATCGCCGCCATGATGGCCTGGCTGAGGCGGTCTACCTTCACCCCCTTTGTCGTCTATCGGGTCCTGCTCGGAGGGGCCATTTTATTAGTGACTTACGGGTGGCTGTAAGGGGGGGGGAAGCTCTACAGACCGTCCGCGACTTCTTGCAGGCGCTTCAGAAAATCATCGACATCCGGCGTATTTTTGATTTCCGTATTTATTTTCTCGGGAACCGATTGCTCTTGAGCCGGGGCGGCTTCGCCGGTGGAGACGTGAATTTTCTCGGCCATTGCCTTGTCGATTTCGCCCAGAAGCTGATCCAGCTTGATCGGTTTATGGGCGACGCCGTTCATGCCTGCGGCCATATATTCACTTTGATGGTAGCTCATGACGTCCGCAGTCACCCCGATGATCGGCGTATTGCCTTTGCCGCTATTAAGCGTTCTGATTTCGCGCGTAGCCTCGATGCCGTCCATGTTGGGCATGCGGACGTCCATAAGGACGATGTCGAAGGCGCCGTTTTTCACCGCCGCGACGGCTTCAATCCCGTCATCGGCAATTCCTACCCGGTGCCCAAGGCGCGTGAGGATGGTTGAAATCAGGGTCTGGTTCACCTTGTTGTCCTCGGCCAATAGGATGTTCAATTGACGGACGGCGGCGAAGGCCGAGGGACGGTCGTCCGTTATTTTTCCGATGACTTTTCCGACGGCAGGTTTGACGCGGACGGTAAACCAGAAGGTGCTGCCCTCGCCCTCCTTGCTGATGATGCCGATGTCCCCCCCCATCAATTCGCTTAACTTTTTGCAGATAGACAGGCCGAGACCGGTGCCGCCGTACTTTCGCGATGTCGAGGCTTCCGCCTGTGCGAACTTGGCGAAAAGACGATCTTGCGCCTCCTTGGATATGCCGATGCCGGTGTCGGTGACTTCAAATTGCACCATCATGGAGTTCTTTTCGGCGGACAGCAGGTCAGCGACGATCCTGACTTTGCCGTTATTCGTAAATTTTATCGAGTTGCCGACGAGGTTCAGCAGAATCTGCCGGATGCGGACCGGATCGCCGTTGATGCCCTGGGGCAATTCATCGGATATGGAACAAGTCAGTTCCAGGTCTTTCTCGACGGCCCTGTTGCCGAGCAGGGTCGTTACCTCCTCGATCAGCGAGGGCAGGTGAAAATCAATATTGTCGATTTCCAGCTTTCCGGCTTCCAGTTTGGATATGTCAAGAATATCGTTGATGATGGTCAGCAGCGCTTTACCGGAGTTTTTAATGGTCAAGGCGTGCCGTTTCTGCTCGTCCGACATGGAGGTGTCCAGCAGCAGGTCGGCCATGCCGAGAACGCCGGTCATCGGGGTGCGGATTTCGTGGCTCATCGTGGCCAGAAAGTCGGACTTGGCCTGATTTGCCAGCACCGCCTCGTCGCGGGCGACGAGCAGATCATCGGCCATGGCGGCGATTTTCGCGCCCTGGGCCTCCATGCGCTCCTGGGAGTCACGCAAGTTCACCATCTGTATTTGCACTTCTTCTTCGGCTTCCACGCGCTTGATGGCGTTTTCTTTAAACACCTCCAGGGCTTTGGCCATGTCGCCGATTTCGTCTCTGCGACTGACGCCGGCGACTTCAATCCGGGTTTCGCCGTTAGCCAGTCTTTTCATATCATTGATCATCCGGCCCAGCGGCATCGTGATGCTACGGACGATGATCATGATCATGTACGCCGTAGTCGAAAGCAGGATGATGGTCACCACGGTCATGACCAGGAATTCGCTCCAGGCGCGGCTTTTGATTTCGCCGGCCTTCAAAACCAGATCGGCGGCGATTTTGTCTTCGACCTTTTTCAGCAGGTTGATCTTGACGGTAACGGCGTCAAACCAGTACTGACCCTTGACGTTTTCAGTTGTTCCCGTCTCAAGGCTGGTGATGGCGATATCGCGCATGCGCTGGACTTCGTCGATGTTCGGACCCCGGATCACGGTAGCGTAGAAGGCGCGTTGCTCGGGCGTAGCATAAGCGTCAAAAATGCTGAAGAAGACTTTCTGCATGGCGACGAGTTGCAGAAAACGCCTGTAAATCGCCGGCTCGAACTCGCCGGCGCTGAAACCCGCCGTTCCCATGGCCCGTTCATTGCCGACCCGCTCTTTGCCTTGCAGGAAGCTGGTGTAAGCGGTGATGATGTTGCTTACTTCGGTATTGGTGCTGATGACGGCCATCTCCTCGATGATGCTCAGAAATTCGGCGATGAGGGGGGTGTAGTATCCATCCGTCTGCAACACGGTCAGTTTCAACCCGTCGACTTCGGCGCGCCTTGCGTCCAGCATCGCCAGGGAGGCTTGGGCGGCCTTTACCTTGACGGTGAGGGTTTCATTGAAATTTTTGATGTTGAATTTTTTCAACATGGAGTCAAAGCCGGCGCGCTTGACGTTGGTCTGTTCACGCTGCGCCGTCACTCTGGCGCCGAAAATAAGTCCACGGCTGCCGAGATAGCCGGATGAAGCGCCCCGTTCTTTCTGCAGTTCATGCACCAGCGCGCTGACCGTCGGAGCGAAGGCGGCTAACTTATTGAGCTTCGTCATCTCAATCGCTATTTGCTGTTTCTCGACAAAGATAATTCCCGAGAAAACAAGCAGGCCGGCGATAGGCAAAACCAGCGCCAGAGAGATGCGTTTGCCGATTTTCGCATATTCAAGAAACTTGTATATTACCCCCTCCTGTGCCGGTTAGACACAACGGATCGCCCCCAACCCTGCGGGAATCTTATTCCCATTTTACCGTCAGGGGAACAGTGAGATGTTAAATCCTGGTGAAAAAACTCAGAGTTGAATCGATAACGATGTCCTGCTCGTCGTCGGTCAGTTGGGGATAGATCGGCAGGGACAGCGTTTCCTTGGCAATACGATCCGTTTGGGGAAAGTCATGGTTGCCGCCGAGGCCCAGCGCCGGTTGGCGATGCAACGGCATCGGCCAATGGACAAAAGTTTCGACGCCGTCGGCAAGCAGGTGGGCCTTCAGGGCGTCGCGGCGGGGGGTGCAGATGGCATAGGACGAGAACACATCGAAACGGATGCCGTCCGAGGGTGGCGGCGGCAGGGTCAGTCCGTCGATTCCGCCAAGGGCGTCGTTGTAGCGTTGAGCCAGTCGGCGGTACCGCTCGATCCACTCCGGGAAGTATTTTAATTTAATCAGGGCGATGGCGGCGTGCAGGGTGTCGAGTCGGCTATTGTAGCCGAAACAGGCGATTTCTTCCTTGGTTCTTTGCCCCACGTTGCGGAGAATCCTCAGTTTATCGGCCAGGGCGCCGTCATTGACAGCGATCAGGCCGCCATCGCCGCCGACGTTGAGGTTTTTCATCGGATGCAGACTGAAGCATCCGGCGGCGCCGATGCTTCCCGCGCATCTGCCGTTATGGCGGGCGCCGAAAGACTGGGCCGAGTCCTCAATTACCAGCAGGGAATGACGTTCGGCGATGTTCATGATCGCGTCCATGTCGCAGGCGCGCCCGTTCAGATGTACGGGAATAATCGCTCTGGTGCGGGGAGTGACGGCTGCGGCGAGATTTTCCGCAGCCATGTTAAAATCGGCGCCGATATCCACCAGCACCGGCTCGGCGCCGCAATGAACAATCGCCGCCACCGTGGCGACGAAGGTGTAGGGGACGGTGATGACTTCGTCTCCCCGGCAAAGGCCCATGGCCTTAAGCGTCAGAAACAGCGCGTCGGTTCCGCTGTTGACCCCGACCACATGATTGACGCCCAGATATGCGGCGGCGGCTCTTTCGAACTCGGCGACATCCCCGCGCAGAATGAAGGCGGCTTGGGAAAAGATGCGATCAACGCATTCGAGAATCTCCTCGCGCAGCGCTCCGTATTGACGCCGCAAGCCGACGAAAGGAACTCTCCACTCCGGCGAAAAAGAATTATTCCCTGATTCCATGGATGACTATAACAATGATAATGGAAACCCCGTCAAGGCGGTCAAAGCATAATGTCATCTTCGCAAAAACAGGCCCTTGAAGATTTGCTGCGGGAATTCCGCGCCGATCCCGATGGTTATGAGATAAACAAGAAGATCGGCGTATTCATGTCGAGGATCAGGAAGTACCAGCTTCACGCCGGGCCGCACCTGATTAAGGCGCTTTCCTATAAAATCAAAGACCATGACGCCAAGCATCTGCTGGACGGTCTCGCCCATTTTTACAACCTCACGGGGTCCTTTGACGCCGCCGCCATGATTTATGAGACGGCGGTTCAGGCCTGCCCGGAAATATCCGACTTTGCTTTCAGGCGGGGAGACGCCTCGTTCCGATCCGGCAAGGCGGGTGAGTCCTCGGACATTTTCAGGGCGGCCATCGACAGGTTAAACCGTTCGGCGCGTGCGAACTCGCAATCAAAGGGCGGGCCGCTTGTTCATTTGCTGGAGCCGAGGCAGGTGATCTGCCGTTTTTTCGGCGAGTTGGCGGCCAAGATCGATCTCTACGTCAAGGCCCGCGAACTGGGCTACATAGATTCGGCGAGGGCGATTCTTATCGCATAGATTCGGCGAGGGCGATTCTTATCG
>MIAA01000010.1 GCA_001830425.1 Rhodospirillales bacterium RIFCSPLOWO2_02_FULL_58_16 | reverse complement strand
GGGCGTTATCGGCCTATGTGTTTTGACCGCAGAGGCACAAAGGCGCAGAGAAGATTAAGCGAAGTTTTCTTACCGCCTTTTTTCTCTCTCTATCTTTCTCTGTGTCTCGGCGCCTCTGTGGTCCATAAAACGGTGCTTCTTTCAGTCAACGCGCCGGGCGCTAATGGAAGCACTCGCCCGATTCACCCGGAAAGGCAGGCGTTGACGCACGCAAGAAGTTCGTCTTCCGTGAACGGTTTCGCCAGCACCCGCGCCGCCCCGAATTGCTCGGCCAGCTTGAGAAAATCCAGGTTGCGGGTCCTGCCGCCGCCGGAAATGCCGATGATCCTGATGCCGGGATAGTCGCGCTTCAACTCGATGATGGTTTCCACGCCTTCCTTTTCGGGCATGATGATATCGGTGATGACAAGATCGAAGGGCGTCGCCTTCTGGAACGCAATGCCTTCGTTGCCGTTTCTTGCTTCGGAAACTTCATGGCCGGCGTTCTCAAGTATCTCCCGCAGGGTGAAGCGGGCCAGTTCCTCGTCATCAATCACCAGAATGCGCGCCATATTCAAACACCATAGTTATACTTGTTGATAGAAACCTCGGCATCCGCCGCTAGACGATCTTAGCAGATTCAATCAAAGGAAGATATATATCAATATTAGTTCCCACCCCCGGTGTGCTGGAAATGTCGATGACGCCGCCGTGCCGGGTGACGATCCCGTGGACAATGGACAGGCCAAGCCCCGTTCCCTCGCCCACCTCCTTTGTTGTAAAGAAGGGATCAAAAATATGTTCCACTATCTTTTGGTCCATGCCGCAGCCGTTATCCCTGACCGTAAGCTTGGCCCACGCGCCGGGTTTAAGGCCTTGAATCTTGTTAACCGATGCTTCGTCCGCCCGTGCCCGTTCGAGGATGATTTCAATCCTGCCGGCCCCGCCTTTCACGGCGTCCGCCGAATTGACCGCCAGATTTATCAGAAGCGTTTTGATCTGCGAAGCATCGCCAAAAACGATTCCTGTTCCTTTATCCAGCCTGTCTTCGATGCCGACGGTCCTGGGAATGGTGGAGCGAAGAAGTCCCACGGTTTCCTCGACCACCGCGCACAGATCGATATTTTGCCGTTCGAGTTCATCAAGGCGGCTGAAGGTCAGAAGCCGGGCTATCAAATCCCTTATCCGCTCGGCGGCCTGAAGGACTATTTCCGCTTTTTTGCGGTCCTTGCTGTCTGCCGGATAATCGTCGGCCATCATGCTGGTCAGGGCCAGGATAGGCAGCAGCATGTTGTTGATTTCGTGGGCGATGCCGCCGGACAGGTTGCCGATGGATTCCATTTTCCGGCGTTGGCCCAGTTGCCGCTCCGCCTCCTTGCGATCGGCGATGTCGCGGATGATCCCGCTGTAATAGACTTTTTCTCCCGCCTTCCACATGCCGAGCGTCAGCTCCAGCGGAAACTCCGCTCCGTCCTTGCGCCGCCCCGCCAATTCAACGGTCTTGCCGATAAGGCGGACCTCGCCGGTCTCGCGGATACGTTTCAGGGCGGCCTCGTGAGCGCCTTCGTAGCGTTCAGGTATAAGAAGCGCCACCGTTCGGCCTATCATCTCGTCCCTGTCGTAGCCGAAGACGGAGGTCGCGCCGTTGTTCCATGAAACGACGACGCCGTGGGCATCGATGGCGATGATGGCGTCCCTGGACGAATCGACGACGGAACGAAACCGCTCCTCGCTTTCCAGCAATGACTTGTTCGCCCGCCGGATGACGCGGTCGGCGCGGACGACGATCATGATAAGAGCGCCGTAAACCGCCAGCAGCGTCAGCGTCACGCCGATGATAACAAATATCTGGGTTTGGCCGATGCGCCGGACGACGGGGGTAACGTCGTAGTAGAGTTCAAAGACCGCCTCGATGGGGGTTTCCGGGCCGCCATGGCGAATGGGGATATAGCTTTCGATCATGTTGAGGTGTTCATGCTCTCCTCTCGGGGAAAGAAACGTATGTTTATGAGCCAGCTTGCTGTAAACGTCGCCGGCGACGGCGGCGATGAACCCGGCGTCATGGGAACCATCCTTGCCGATGTCGGCGTTGTCGGTGGAAAACACCGTCAATCCCCTGGGGCTGAATATCTTGATCTTCACGGCGGTGCTGGCCAGCAGCGTGAAGCGTTCTTTCAGCCCGCCGGTTATGCGGGACATGATTTCGACGGCGGCGGGATGGCCGCGCAACGCTTCTCCTTCCAGGCCTTCCAGGCGATAGATGAGGGGTTCGATGCCGGTCCAGAGATTGTCGACGATGGCACGGGTGCGCACGACGTTTTCCCGCTCCACCATATCCATTATGTCCCGCTCGGCGACCGTCTTGTACAACAGGCCGAGAACGATGATCGCCGTCACAATGGCGATGAAGCCGGTGATCGTGAAATAACGAACGAGTCGGAAGCTTTGCGTCATGATAATGCCCGTTTCACGTCTGCCTCGTTTTCAGGAGCGTTTTCAGCATGCCGATCGGCTTTGACTTGTCGTCTTCGGGCTGCCTGCTGTCCAGCGCCTGGGCGAGGTCTTCGCTGCCGACGTAGTCGAAGCCGGCGCTGACGGCGGCGGCGCTGAGGGTGATCGTTTCCAGGCCGTGGGCATGGCTGCGCACGCCGCATTCCGATGCTTTGCCGGCGAACCGCTTCAGTTCGGCCATGACTTCCCGCTCGTCCCGCCCGCCTCCCCTGAAGTCCATCCCAAGGGAAAGAACGGCGTCGGCGGGAACCATGTCAAAGCCGTCGAAACCCGGCTCGACCCTGAGCATGACGCCTCCGCCGTAAGGTTTGACAAGACTGACGGCTTCCTCCACCGCCGTTCTGTCGAGAAGCGCAGGCGGCTTGACGATCTCGAAGAACACATAATCCAGCACGGACCAGACCAGTTTCTTGCAGAGATTGATATAACTCTTCCCGTTTCCGGCGTCGGCGAGAGTCTGGAAATGGACCGGCGCCAATATTTGCATGACGCCATACCGGGAAATCGCATCCTCGATCTGGGCGACCGCCTTGCGCAGGGCCTCCAGGTCAAGAGCGAGAATGCGCAGGGGATCGGTGAAAAGGCCGGGCAAGGAATCCTCCGACAGGAACTCTCCGCCGCCGACATCCCACAGGGGTTCGCACAGGTAGCAGAACACATCGTTGCCGCGCACGTCCCACAGCGGGTAGTAGCGGAACTCGGGGTCCGCCAGCACCATTCTTGAAGCCGGCGGCGGAGCGGCGGCGGGGATTTCGTCATGAACGCGGATAAATCCGAATCCCTCCTCCTCCACGCTCGACGGCCTGAATACCCGGATCGGCCCGGCATGGCCGGAAATTCTCGCGCCCAGCGTATCAACGAGGCCGTTTACCGAATTGAACAAGCCGATGTCGGAGCCGTCCCGGCAGACGACAAGGAAACTGAAGTCATCGTAGCGGATACATTCGCTTTGCGGAGAAAGCAGTTCCTCTATGCCGGCGCGCAACGTCATGGCCGCGTCGTCGGCGTCCCGGCGCTTGTCTGGAGATGCGCGGAGCCTCTCCCAGCGGATCAGGCGCATGTTGTCAAGGCTGCATGATTCGGACGCCGCCAGCAGCCTGAGCAACTTCCAGGCATCGGCGTGCGCATCGGCTGCGCCGGAATTGCCTGTCAGCCCCGCCGGGAAAACGATGCGTTTCTCTAAATCCTCGTTTCCCATGGACCCCACCGGAGAAACCAAAATACCACAAGCACAAGGGTAATAGTCCAAGGAGCAATACGCAATGGCTATAGGTCAGGGTCATTCGCTTATTCCTGACCACGGACGAGAGAGCGCGTTTGCTTGAAGCAACTGGCGGAGGGAAAGGAACCGGGAACCAACCCTCTCTGTTCCGATGACGGGATGTTTGCAGACGAATTGCAGGTCAGATCGGATAAGCGATGGATGCCGGGATCGAACTACGACCAAATAAAATCAGGTTCTTTACGGTGCTGCTTGACGCTAAGCGGAGATTTTCCGCATCCTCATCGCCATGAAATTACACTTTCAAGCCTACTCTGCCGATGGCAGAGCTTCGAGGCCACCGTGACCAAGTTCAGCGGAGCACGTCTTCAAGGGATTTCGCCTCCAAGATACGAAGGCTCCATTCCTCCAGAGTTTCTGTGTCAGCTTGCGTGATTTTATCCCGCGCCCAGCCGGGTAAGCTTCCAAACCGGCGTTCAAGTAGGCGTACAAGAACGACAGACTCTCCTTCCTGGCGTCCTTCCTGGCGTCCTTCCTGGCGTCCTTCCTGGCGTCCTTCCTGGCGTCCTTCCTGGCGTCCTTCCTGGATTCCCTGCCGTTTCCACTCCTGCTTCCATTCGTTCATCCGTGTCGCCAGCATAGTCCGCACCTCCAGTAAATTTTCCGACACCTGCGCGCCGATTCCGGCGCCTTCCTCCATCGTCACCAGCCGTCCCGCCAGCGTGGCAAACACCGGCTTCAACGCTTCGAAGCCCGGGTGACCCTTGAACCAGCCGATCAAGGCATCGACCAAGCCGATCAATTCATCCGCATCCCGGCAGTGCTCCAGTTGGAACAACAGCGCCGCCGGCGAATCCCGCCTTGCCAAGTCATCGGCGGCATAGGCGCCTTCGTCGAGCATATGATACGCCATTTCAGGCTGCCAACGCCAGAACGGAGATTCGCCGGGCAGGGCAATCAGCTCCCGCAATGTGAGCGGCATCGCCCAACGCGGATCGCCGTTGTATAGAACCAGCGGCAGAACCGGCGGCAAACGACCGTCAGGAGCGAGCCGTTTCTCCCGAACCAATTGCTGCCACAAAAGGCCCACATAAACCATCACCCGAAGCGCCATCCAGCGCTCGGGCGTCGATTGGAACTCCAGCAGCAGATACAAGTAGACGTCGGAGCCGTCGCGGGACGGGATGCGCCAGATCACGTCGCCATCCCGGCGCTCGCCCGCCGGTCCATGGAACTTGGCGTTCACTCGTTCCATGGCGGCAAGGTCGAGTTCTTCCAGCCAGGGTTCGGCGACGAATTCCCTGAGTAGTTGCGCCACCATCCCGGCATGAGAAAACAAGCGGTGGTAAAGGGCGTCATGGTCAGCCATGACCATCATCTACCATGGGGAGCCATGCGTGTCAGCCGCGTTCTATGCCTGAAGGCTAGAGCACGTCAGGATTGATGCCGATCATATCCGGCATGTTTAAGGAAGTTGGCGCATTCGTGAGGGGGGAATTTGTCGAGCGATTCGGCGATGACGCGCCATAGGTCGTCTACGGATCTTGCTGCGGCTTTTCGCAATAGGGCCTTGAGCTTCGAAAATGCGAGTTCGATGGGATTGAGGTCCGGGGAATAGGGCGGCAGGTAGAGCAGGAATGCGCCCACCGCTTTGATTGCCTCGCGCACCCTCGCAACCTTATGGCTGGGCAAGTTGTCCATGACCACGATTTCGCCGGGGGCCAGACCGGGAGCAAGCACCTGTTCTATGTAGGCCTTGAACCAGTCCCCATTCATGGGGCCATCCAGAACCATCGGAGCCGTCAAGCCGGTTGTCCGCAGTGCGGCGACGAAGGTGGTTGTCTTCCAGTGACCCCAAGGCACGGCGGCACGAAGACGTTGACCTTTCAAGCTGCGCCCCCGAAGTCTGGTCATGTTGGTTTTGGCTCCGGTTTCATCAATAAAAACAAGACGATCTGGCCTAATCCGGCTCTGCCATTTACGCCAATTCCGCCGCTTGGCCGCCACATCTGCACGTTCTTGTTCTGCCGCATGCGCGGTTTTTTTTAAAGCAGTAGCCCAGCGTATGAAGTGTGTCGTTGATGCTTTGGCGCGATATCACGATCCCTTCGGCGGCCAAGCGGTCACGGAGTTCGCACAAGGTAATATCAGGTTCAGCCGCCAGAACTGCATGCAACCAATCCTCTCGACCGGCGAGTTTCCGCTTCTTCTGACCGCCGATCTGTCCCGGATGCAGGCTCCCCGTCTCGCGCCACTGCCCGACAAGAATAATCGAACTCGAAGCACTCACGCCAAACCGCCAAACCGCCGCGCCGCCGCCCGCGCCGAACTCCCGGACTGCACAGCTTTAATAATCCGTCTGCGTAGATCAAGAGAATGACCATACCCCATATCGTATCTCCCATGCCATTAGCCACAACATCATGGGGGAATAGTGAATCATCCCAAACGATTCGCGTCAATCCTGACGTGCTCTAAAACTTCCGGGGGAGGCGATTTCTCACCATCATTGGCACGGAGGGGGGGGGGGCGTTCCATCTCATAACCTGAAGGTCAGAGGTTCAAATCCTCTCCCCGCAACCAAATTAGCCCGTAACCTCAAATGGTTACGGGCTTTTTGATTCTGGGGCTAATCATTCAATCGCATCCGTGGAAGCACTGTGGAAGCAAGAGGGGGCGAAGCTCTGCGTAATGCTGGGCCGGGGTAATGGCGGTACCCGCTTTTTGGGCGCCCACTTTGGAAGTGCCCCAGAAACCGGACGGACCCAGGCCATTTGTTGAACTTCCGGGCATGACCCAAACCCGCCATCACCTGAACACTACTGATCATGTCTCCGGCGATGGCCCCTAGCATGCAAAAATTCACCAATCATCTGGGCTATTCATCTTACTGTAGCTGCTGATCTCGTTCAAATGCGTGCCAATTGAGAAACGTTCATCATCCCAAACAGCGTATAAAATCTTCGTACCATTATTCTCGTTTTCGTTCAGGTCGAACTGGTAAGTGTCCAAGAACAACTGTTCGTAGTATTTTGCCAGTCTGTTTTCGCACTCGTGAAAGGTCACAAACAGTGTCACGCCACTCAGCCATTTTTTTTGATGTGCTCGGCTACTCTGATGTTTGGAGGGCCTTTGCCAACGTATTCGCATTGCATCGTATGAGTTTTGTGGTCGTCACAATGCTCGTATTCTCTCCACAAATGGTAGATGCCAATTTTACCACGCATTGGTCTCAAGAATTTTGAGGACTTCAGATCACCAATCTGGAAGATTTCATCCGTTGGAACAGGATTACAATACCAACTTTGGTTGACGATACCGCTCGCTGGGAGCGGGTTTCTAAGTTCCAGCTTCGCGGTTCTGTCAAAATCTGAATAGTCAGGGTTTTGGCAGGGGAAGTCTTGGTCGATACATTTTTGCACTTTCTCACTCCTGCATCACTTGACAGCGGCACCAGATTGTCTGGATCCTTCAAATGGTCGAGGCTGGAGAAGTCCCAACGTCCTTCGACAGCCTTGAATCCACAATCCGCAGGATGTGACTGGCGAGCATAATCATCTCAACAGCGTCAGTTGGGTCTTCAATTGTCACGGAACGGTGCGAGTGCGGATTTTTGTATGAGCCGAGGGCGCCGGCAACTAGCGACTGCAACCCCTCCCTCTCGCCTTCGGGTATATCCATATCCGAAAGCGGCCCCTTCTTCGGATCAAAAGCCTTGCGGGCCAGAGGCATCCCAAAATCCTTGTCTGAATACCCACCAGCCTCGCGGACAGCGATTTCGACCTGTTTGAACGCCTGGAAAACTGCAGTGTCGTATTCCCCCCTCGTGAAGCTCACCAAGGCCTTCTCAACGATAACAGGATGCAGAAGGGCCTTCGGCAGCATCGATGCTTCTTGATATCGGATAACGCCTTCACGGCCACCCAATTCTCGACCCCGACGACTGATTTTCCGCCAGCCATTTTGCCCATTCGTCGTGTCAGGCGGAATGATAAGGCCATTAGTGTAAATTCGCTTGCAATAATGACCCCCTGAGGGGCGATTTTCGCGTCCAATTCTGCCC
>MIAA01000009.1 GCA_001830425.1 Rhodospirillales bacterium RIFCSPLOWO2_02_FULL_58_16 | reverse complement strand
GTTTTATGGACCACAGAGGCACTGAGACACAGAGGAAGATAGAGAGAGAAAAAAGGCGGTAAGAAAACTTCGCTTAATCTTCTCTGCGCCTCTGTGTCTCTGTGGTCTGACAACCGTCAGAGTAAATGTGTCGTGATGAATAAAGACAAAGACCCGTTAACAGATAAAGTTATTGGTTCAGCTATCGAAGTCCATAAAAGCTTGGGGCCTGGTCTACTTGAATCGGCTTATGAGGAATGCCTTTGTTATGAACTGGGTCAAAATAAAATTGCTTTCAAACGTCAGGCGCCGCTGCCCGTTTTTTACAAATCGGTTAAACTGAATTGCGGATACCGAATGGATATAGTTGTTGATGAACGGTTGATCGTTGAACTGAAAACTGTTGAAAAGATTTTGCCCGTACATGAGGCCCAATTACTGACCTACCTCAAACTAAGCGGCTTGAGTACGGCGTTATTGCTGAACTTTAATACGGCTGTTCTGAGGGATGGCATTAGAAGGATCGTGTATTAATGACTTTTCCTTATTCCTCTCTGCGTCTCTGTGCCTCTGAGTCTCTGTGGTGGTTCATAAAACAGTGCTTCTTTCAGTCAATGCGCTGGGCGTTACCGATTAGGATGACGGGATGATGTCTTTCTGGAAAAAACCGTTTTCCAAGAAGCCCCAGGTGGATGCGGGCGGGGACCATGGCGCCTTTCTCGACAGCCTGAACAAGGCGCTGTCCGGCAATCCGACGGTCAGCACCGGGCGGGTTCATCTGATCGGCATGGAAAAGATCAAGGACATGCTGGGCGACGACTGGGAGCGGCTTAAAAACAAGGCTCACCATATCGTCCGCTCCGCCATCGAAGAACGGCTGGGGCCGCAGGACGTTTGCACCCTCTACGAGGACCTGTCCTATCTGGTCGTTTTCGCCGCCCTGAGCAAGGAGGAAGCGCAACTGAAATGCTCGATGATCGCCCAGGAAATTACCGGTCGCCTGATCGGCAGGCAGACCGCTTCCAACTTCACCGATGTCAGCACCCTGGCCCTGAAGGAGGATGGAAAAGTCTATTTCGAGAAATTACCGAGCATCGGCCGGCTGGCCGAACAACTGAAGAAAGAGGTCGTGAAGACAAAAAGGGAGAACGCGGCCCCGGCGCCGCCAAAGCCCAAAGCCGGCGGGAAAAAAGAGGATATTGATTGGTCGAGGATCAGGCTTGTTTTCCGCCCCCTGTGGTACGTTCGCCACGAGATGGTAACCACTTTCCTGAGCGTTCCGGTGATGGAGACCGGCAACGGCGCCTTTGTTTACGGTTACGATCTGTTGCGCGACCCATGCGACCCTGAAGGGATCGCCAGGCTGGATTCTCACGTCCTGCACATCGCCTCGAAGGAACTGAAAAGGATCGCCATGGAGGGCAAGAAAGCCCTTCTTTCCGTTCCGGTGCATTTTGAAACCCTGGCCTCGGGACAAAGGAAACTGGATTTTATAAATCTTTGCAACGGGTTGCTGGCGGGACACGACGACCGCATGGTTTTTGAGCTGGTCGAATTGCCGGACGGCATTCCCCAGTCCCGCATCGTCGAACTGGTCTCGGCATTGCGCGCCCACGCCAGGGCCGTAACCGCCAGATTTTCCCTCGATCACAGGAATTTCATGGCTTACCGCATAGCGGGACTGCACGCGGCGGGAACGGATATCTTTTCCGACAAGAGAAAAGAGGCGGATATCATGCGCGAGATGAACGGGTTCGTCGAGGCGGCCAATAACCAGAATCTCAAGACCTACATCCACGGCGTTCGCACGTTGAGCATGAAGACGGCGGCCATCGCCTCCGGCTTCGATTATATCGACGGCTATGCGCTGACGTCGGTAGCCGACGCTCCCGACGGCGCTTACTCGCTCGGCCTTGAACAGTCCTACCGCCCCCTGCTCGACTGGAAGGATCATGGGGAATGACGCCGTCGGCGCTTTCCCCTCCTTACCAAGGAGGGGGCAGGGGGAGGTTGCTGCCGATACCCCCTCTAACTCCCCCTTGGAAAGGGGGAGAATTTTTCTTTTCCTGTATGAGTCATCGTCAATAGCCGCTGGAATGATATGCAATCCGTTAAACCTCCCTTCATGATCGGCCTGCGCGGCCGCCTGGTTCTGTTGCTGCTGGCGGTATTCGCCGTGCCGTGCGGCATGGTCGTGTGGCAGTCGATTGACGAGCGTAACCGGAACATTTCCGCAGCCCTTGAAAACCTCCGGGATGATGCGCGTCTGGTTGTCTCCCGGCAGCAGGTCCTGGCCGTAAAAGCCGAGATGATCCTGACTGACTTGTTGCTGCATCCAAAAATGCGCCCCGGCGTTTCCGTCGAGGAGTGTTCACGGGAACTCCTGGCGTATCTTCCGCAACACCCGGAGTTTGTCCAGTTCGCGAAGGTGCGGCCCGACGGCGACCTGGAATGCGCCGCAGTTCTTCCCAAGGATCGCGTCAACTTCGCCGACCGGAAATGGTTCCGGCAGGCGTTGCAGTCAACGGAAACGGTGGTCAGCGAGGTGCTGACCGGCAAAGTTTTGGGCAAGCCGATTATCGTCTTCGCCAAGGCGCTGCGGGATGAGGCGGGACAGGCGTCGGCCATTTTCTTCGTATCTATTGATTTGGCATGGCTGCGCCGGGAGTTGGCGAAAACCGGCTTATCGACGGATTCCCGTCTGGTGATAATAGACGGCATGGGTACGGTCGTCGTGCGCTACCCCGACCCGGAAGGATGGAGCGGCAAGAACGCCGCGCATATGTTTCCGGTTAATCAAATCCTGGCCCGGCGCGGCGAAGGCGTAATAGAGGGAATCGGCCTGGACGGATTGAACAGGCTTTTCGCCTATTCGCCGCTTCTGGATACGGTCGCCGGCCCCATGTATCTCTTTTTGTCCATGCCCAGAAAGACGGTGACGTCCGACGCCCGGCGTCGTCTGCTGATCAGTCTCGTCATCGGGATGGCGGCGCTTGCCGTCTCGCTGGGAGGGGTGCTTTGGGGAGGCGACAGATTCGTCGTGCGGCCTCTGTCGGCCCTGTCGCGGACTGCCGCCCGGATCGGCGCCGGAAACCTTAGCGCCCGCAGCGGACTGCCCTATACCGGCGGCGAGTTCGGGCAACTGGCCCGGATTATGGACGAAACCGCCGCCGCCGTTCAGGCAAGCGTGGGTGATCTTGACAACGCCAGACGCGCCCTGGCCACCCTGGGCGCCAGTAACCGGATACTGTTACGCATGACCCGCGAGGATATCCTTGGACAGGATATCTGCCGGGTGGCGTTGGAGAAAGGAGGGTTCCATAGCGCCTTCCTTTGCTACCTCGAAGACGGATCAAGGATACGGACGGTGGCCCACGCGGGGCCGTGTCCCTTTACGACGGAAGGGGCATTTATCCGGTGGAACGGCGATGACGCCTCGGCCTTGTCCCTTCCTTGTCTGGCGCTGCGCGAGGGGAAGGTAGTCGTCTCGCAGGACATCGCGGCGGACGACAGGTTTGTTTCCTGGCGGGACACGGCGATTGAACACGGCTGCCGCTCTGGGGCGTCATATCCTTTGCTGAGGGAGGGAACGGCCTTGGGCGCCCTGACGATCATTGCCGCCGAACCGGGACGGTTCACGCCCGGCGTGACGGATATGCTTCAGGAACTGGCGGACGACGTGGCTTTCGGCATCGTGACGATCCGCAACAGGGAGTTACACCGGCAAGCTGAAGGCAAGGTCCGGGAGTCCAAGGAACGAATACGCCTTATCCTCGATTCTACCGTCGAAGGTTTATTTTCCATGAATGCCGCCGGCGTTTGCACGCTGGTCAATCGCGCCGCCGTTTCCCTTCTCGGCTATGCCGAGCCGTCATCCCTGATCGGAAAAAACATCCACGAGCTTATTCATAATTCAGGCGAATGCCCGATCCTGTCGGCCATGAAGGCCGGAAAGACCGTGGAGGTCGAGGAGGACGCCTTCCGGCGCGCCGACGGGACAAGTCTTCCCGTGTCCTATCGCTCTTCGGTCATTCGCGACGAAGACCGGATTACCGGCGTTGTGGTCAGCTTCATCGATCTTACCGAGAAACTGGAAATAAAGCGGCGCCGGCAAATCACCGAACGCATGGAGACCATGGGAAATCTGGCCGGAGGTGTCGCCCACGACATCAACAACATGCTGCTGCCGATCATTACCTTGTCTCAAATGGTCATGGATGATCTTCCCGCAGGCTGCCGTAACCGCGTCCGCCTTGAGAAGGTGTTGCAGGCGGCGGCGCGGGCGAAGGATGTGGTTTCGCGCATTCTGGCCTTCAGCCGTCAGGAGGAAACCCGAAAGGTCTTGACGGATATCAACGTTCTGGTTGAGGAAGCGATAAGCATCCTTCGCAACACCATCCTGTCTACCGCCGCCATCGAGCAAAAGCTGACCGCCGGCGTCGGCATGATCATGGCCGACGCAACCCGGATCATGGAAGTGATAATAAACCTTGTCGTCAACGCCTCGCATGCGCTGGAAGGAAAAGTCGGAACAATCACCGTCGCCTTGTCCCGCGTCGAGGTCGATGCCGGGTTCGCCGCCGCCAATCCGCCCCTGAACGCCGGTCCACACGCAATGATTGCCGTGACCGATACCGGCTGCGGCATGAGCAAGGAGATCATGGAAAAGATTTTTACTCCCTTTTTCACGACCAAGCCGAAGGGGGAGGGAACCGGCATGGGGCTTTCGCTGGTATTCACCATTGTCGCAAAGCATGGAGGAGTCGTTACGGTCAGGAGCGCGCCCGACGCCGGATCGACCTTTGCGGTCTATCTGCCCCTGGCGGAGAACGGCGGGCGGGGCGACGCCGCATGACCGGCGGAAAGACCCCCGGCGGGGTCATCCCGTCCACTTATGATATTTATTGCCTGAAAGACGGGAGGTGGAGTCTTCATTCCTGCTTCCTTCACGAAGAAAAAAAAGAAGCCCTGGCCGAAGCCGTGCGGCTCGACAGGGAAGGCGGCTTCAACGGCGTGCGGCTGATGGGCGTCAAATTCGGCGCAAGCGGACACGGCGCCGTCGAGGTGATGGTTTGGGTAAGCCCCGGCCTGCAACACGCCATGTTCAGGCCGGAAAGGCTCGCCGCCGTGCGCCGCGCCGGCAAGCAGGAAAAGAAGGACGAAAAAAGCCCCGGCGAGACCGATGTCCACAAAGCCGTTTCCCGGCCACGGATATCAGGAAAACAAAAAATCGCCATGGACAAAAAGCGCCGTCTGGCGATGGGGCCGAGCGACGGGATCATGGCGAAAAGTCATGCGCCGGAACCGTCCGGCGGAATCGGCAAAGAGGAACCCCCCCCCGCCGCCTCCGGGGAACATCTCTCGGCCATGACCGCTTTCATGAATCGCATCGGCAAGGCCGTCGGGGGCCTGACGAAGAGCCGGGACGCATATGAAATGTTCGGGCTTGATCTTTTCCTGGCCGGCGCCTGCGAAGGCTATGGCCGGGAAAAAAAGCTTTCCGGGGACGAAGTAACGGCGCTTGTCCGCGATATCGTCGTCGCCTCCGGCGGCAGGCCGGAAACCGCTGCGGCCTTTGCTTCCAAACTCCCGGACTACCATGGCAGCGCCAGATACAGGTCGATGATCGAAAGCGGATGCCGCGCCACGACCATGGCCGCAGAAAACGAGTCTTATGCCATTAAGGAACTGACCGTATCCCTGAAGAACTGGAACAGCCCCGTCGCCGCCGCCTCGCAGGCCCAGGGCATTGTAACCATCATGTTTACCGATATCGTCGATTCAACCCGCATGACCCAGGAAAAAGGCGACTTCGGCGCCCAGGAGGTCATTCATGCCCATAACGCCGTCGTCCGCGACGCCATCGCCGCTCATCACGGCCATGAGGTCAAGCATACCGGAGACGGCATCATGGCCTGTTTTCCGCCGGCGGGAAACGCCGTCGCTGCGGCGCTGATGATCCATCAGGGCATAGTCAGGCACAATGCCGGGCACGGAGCGTCCAGATTCGAGGTGCGCATCGGGCTTAATTCCGGCGATCCCATCCGCGAGGAAAACGACTATTTCGGGGCGCCGGTGCAGATTGCGGCGCGCGTCTGCGCCAAGGCGACCGGCGGGCAGACCATGGTTACCGGGCCGGTCAAAGACATGGCCGCGTCGTACGGCGTTCATTTCCGCGAGGCCGGGAAATTCCGGCTCAAGGGGATAGATGACGATATAATGCTGTACGAGGCGATACCGGCTCCCCTGACTCTTCCTTCGTAAGGAGGGGAAAGAATTCCTCCCCCTTAACAAGGGGGAGGTTAGGAGGGGGTAGTCACTCCCCGAGAAGCGGCCTGTACATCGAATACAGATCGTAGCGCCGGGCCGGCATAGGGCTTTCCGCCACCGAGGAAAGAGCATAGCCGCCGATATAATCGAACCCCGCCGCAATTGCCGCCGTGTTCAGGCTGATGGTGTGGATTCCATGCACATATGTCTTGAGGCGTTCCTTGTTCGCGGCCTCCACAAACCGGTTGAACTGCCTCATGATCGATGCTTCGCCCTCATGGTGGTAATAGAGGTCCATGCCCACCGCATGCAGGTTGGCGGAGCGGCACAAGCCGAAGGTCTTTCTGTCCATCGTGAAACGGGCGATCACCGCTCTGGCGAACGGGCGTAGCATTCCCGCCAGTTCGACAATGCGGGATTGCGGCGCCCCTTCGGGAAGTCCGACCAGTTCAAAAACCAGGAAGTTCGCGTATTTCTTCAGGTGTCTGCCGCAGTAGTCGAGATATTTCGTCCGGGTTCGGTTGTTGGCGATCGTCTCGAAGTGAACAGGCAGGGAAATAAGCGTCTTCGCTCCTGTTTCCATTATGAGGGATAACTCCGTAGCCGCCGTAGCCATGGTAAGCAGGTCGAGGTCGGCTATCTGTAAAGTACTGGAGGGGTCAGGAAGAATCGCGTAACCGGAGAAAAAGGAACCCACGGAATCTTGCTTGATAGCCAGACAGATATAGGTGGAAACAATCATCCCCCGCAGCGCCAGCAGAGGGCGGTAGATGAACCGTATCCCGTCCCGGTCAATGACATCTCCGGCCCACAGCTTCGGCTCCGCAAGCAGTCGGCTCTCACTTTTAACGGAAGGCTTGCCGGTCTGGTTATTCATAACCGTCCCGATGTCCGCGATCTCGGTGAAGGCGATCCGGCCATCGTCGCCAACGGTCGCTTCCTTGATTTTGATCTCGTTATAGGCGGACTCGGTTCCGATCAGCCTCCGCGCCAGTTCTCTGCTGATAAGGGAACACTTAAGTTGTATTTCATGCCGGTCCAGCCGGGAATAGGCCATAAGATAGGACGTATCCGCATAGGGCGTACAGGCGTCCGCCGCCGACATATGGGATTCGACGGTTTCGCGCACGGCATTATGGATTTTTCCGGCCATAATATCCCATTTTTTGCCGAACTGCCGCCGAAGCGGCTCAAGCTCAACCAGATAGACCCGGCCTCTCCCGCCATCCCCGTGTTGACCGAGTATTTCGCGCAGCTTTTTCTCAAACTCCGGGGAGGGCGGGGGTTTCCCCGCCCGCGCCGCGTCAAGACCGTTGAGCAGGCATTGAGGGAAGGAAGAATTCGGCATAGGCGGCGGAAACTCCATGTTTAACAAGGCGACGCCGAACTTGCGACCGGCGCGAAAGCAAGGCCATGATGGTTCCATTTATACCAGTAGCCGTAAAAAATGACTCTGAAAAATTCTCCCCCTTGTTTAAGGGGGAGTTAGAGGGGGTCGTTGCAGCAATCGAAGAGGGAATTGTCGGCCTGTGTGTTCTGACCACAGAGGCGCAGAGGCGCAGAGAAGATCAAGCGAAGTTTTTTCCCTGCTTTTTCTTTCTTTTCTCTATTCTCCTCTGTGTCTCTGAGCCTCTGTTGTCTAATTCCGGTTCTGCCGTCAAGCTCTTCCGAACCTTTCTTTTGTCCTTCACCGGGAACAC
>MIAA01000008.1 GCA_001830425.1 Rhodospirillales bacterium RIFCSPLOWO2_02_FULL_58_16 | reverse complement strand
GACGAACGCCTCCAGGCGCTTTATCGCAAGCAGGCTGACCCTTTCTCGATTCCGATCAGATCGCGCCTGTGCGCGGCCTTCCTCAAACGCCACCCGGAACTGATCGGAATTTGATTACCTCTCGAATTTCTCAGGGTCGGCGTCTCTTTGGGCCTCCAGCAGGTCTTTCTGTTGGCCGACGTCCATCCAGTATTCATGGATGGGGAAGCTGGTGACTGTCTTGCCGCTCTTCAGCAGGTCGTCGATCACGTCGGTCATATCGAATTTTTGATTGCGGGGGATGTTTTTCACGACCGACGGTTCAAGAAGGTAGATGCCGGCGTTGATGAAGACGGACAGGGAAGGCTTTTCCACCAGACTGGTAACCCGCGAGCCTTCGGCCTCGATCACGCCGAAAGGCAGGGGAGGGAGGTCATATTTGCGGACTCCGACCGTTAATGCCGATGAATGTTCGCGGTGGAAGGAGAGCATGGCCTTGAAATCCACCTCCGTTCGGATATCGCCGTTGATTACCAGCAGAGGCTCATCGGTGTTGGCGAGCATGGACAATGCTCCCGCCGTTCCCAGCGGTTTTTCTTCATGGGTATAATCTATATTCACCCCCAAATCACCGCCGTCGCCGAAATATTCCTTGATCATATCGGCTTGAAAATGGGTGGTGACGCTGATGTTCAGGATGCCGGAGTCGCGGAGTTGTTCAACGATGCGCTCCATTACCGGCTTCTTGCCGACCCGCAGTAGCGGCTTCGGGGTGGAAGATGTCAGCGGTCCCAATCTTTTGCCGAATCCGCCGGCCATGACGACGCCGCGCACCGGCAATTCAAGGTCCAGCCGCTTCAGACTGCTCAGCAGGGAAAGGCCGGCGATCCTGCCGTCTTTGTCCAGCAACGGCAGGTGTCTTACCCCATTCTTATCCATAAGCTCCACCAACTTGTCGTGCGGCGTTCCTATCGGCGCCGTCAGCGGCGCCTTGGGGCCGGGGCCGGTCTTGTGCTCCAGGAAGTCTTGAACCGATTGATCGAAATTCAACCTTGCCAGGATGGCCCTGCGCACGTCTCCGTCGGTGATGATGCCCAGAAAGCGGAGGTCTGAATTAACGACAAGCGCTACGCCCTCGCCGTTGAGTTCGATGTGTGAGATTACCTCGCGCAGAGTAGTTTCCGGCCCGACGCCGAAACGCGCCATAATTTTATCAATGGAGGCGCTCGACGGCTTGGTCATTTTAATCTGTTTTCCAGGAGTAGCCCGGCAATATTTTGATACATTCTCAGTCCTTGGGAAGCGCTACGTTCCGGGTGAAACTGACAGGCGAAGATATTGCCCTGTTTGACGCTGGAACAGAACACATGATCGCCGAAGCCGGAAAGCGAAAAAATTACCTCAGGGTCTTGGGGAACAACATTATAGGAATGAACGAAATACATATAGGCCCCGTCATCAATGTTTTGAAAAACGGTTTTATCCCATGACACGCCTGACGGTCGGTGTATTTTGTTCCATCCCACCTGGGGTATTTTCAGCCGCACTTTCGAGGATGACTTGGGCGCTACGGCATCCGTCGGCAGACGCCTTACTTCGCCTTTGATGAGATCAAGGCCGTCGTGAGTTCCGAACTCATAACTTTTTGACATGAGAAGCTGAAGGCCCAGGCAAATTCCGATCAGCGGCTTTCCTTCGCCGGCCAAATCTTTCAGGGGCCGGATCAGGTCGAGGTTTGCGAGCGCCGCCATGGCGTCGGCGAAGGCGCCTACGCCGGGCAGCAGGATTGCGTCGGCTTCCCGCATTTCGTCCGAGCGGCTTGTGACCGTGACGCTCATGCCTGAGTGTTCACAGGCTTGGCCGATGCTGAAAAGGTTGCCGAGACCGTAGTCGACGATGGCTATTTTCGGCTTTTTTATTTTGATCATGCCGCTTCCTCAATGGGGCGGATGTCGATTTTTTTCTCCAGCAAATACGCCTTGAGTTCTCCGAGATCACAGTCTTTTATCTTTTTGTTTTCTCCTCCCTTGCGCAGGAACTCGGTATTTCCCTCGGCAACGAAAGCCTCGTTATCGAGCGGCAGGGTTTTTACCAGATGGTAATGTAGCAGCGAGGCAATGCTTACCGCGTCGGCTTCGCCTTCGGCAATAACCTGACGCACATGTTCCTTGTTTCCCGCTCCGCCGCCGGCGATGACCGGCACCGGAACCGCCTCGGCGATCCTGCGGATCAGCTCGATATCATAACCATGTCCGGCGCCGTCGTTGGCGATGGAGGTGACGAGAAGTTCTCCGGCTCCCAGTTCGACAGCCCTCAAAGCCCAGCCGACGGCATCGACGCCGCTGCTCTCGCGGCCGAAGTCGGTAAAGGCTTCATACCGACCGTCGGCAAGACGGATGGCTTCGATCGATACGACGATGGTTGACGAGCCGAATTTGCGGGAGGCCTCCTTGATCAGGTCCGGTCTTTTAACGGCCGCCGTATTGATCGCCACCTTGTCGGCGCCGGCGCGCAAGACATCTTTGATGTCGTCCAGGGAGCGAATGCCGCCGCCGACGGTCAGGGGAATGAATATCTCACGCGCCGTACGTTTGATGATGTCGTGGAGGCTGTTGCGGCCGTACAGGCTCGCCACTGCGTCCACATAAATCAATTCATCAGCGCCGGATTCGTAGTAGCGCCGGGCGAAGGCCTCCGGCTTTCCAAGTACGCGCAGCCCCTCGAAATGGATGCCCTTGACCAAGTTCGGGCCTTTGATTTCAAGCCGGGGAATAATCCGAACCGTCATGCGAAAGCCTTCATTTCAAAGTATCCCAAGCAGCATGGGGTAGAACGCTGCCGCTACCGGCGTCCTATTAAAGGCATCGCGCCGAGAAAGGCAATAACTGCCTCTTTCGACCCTGAAAGAATTGCCCGGTAGGCGGGCAATGGAACTTAGTTGCCGACGCACGAAACATTTTTTCTGTTTATTTTCAACATGTTAAATGCCCGTAAAAAGTTGGCCCGCTGTTTGCTAGTTAAGTAGCGGTTAATAATAATTTTAAGGGCTTTTGACCATGGATATTTTCCCGATCAAGCATAAAGCTTTCACCGATGTCACCCTTGACGTTCAAAAGAACAAAGGCGCGATGCCGGGCGGTTTTTCCATTAAGTTTGAGGATATGCTGGCCAAGGCGGGCGGACAAATAAGTTTAAACGGCGACGTCAATGCTCTTGCCGGGCGCAGTAACCTTACTAACGCCAAGGAGCGGGTTGAGCGGCCCGCCGCTTCTGAGAAAAAGAATTTCGAGAGCCGCGATGAGGCGCCGCGCGTTGAGCAAAGAGATGACTCCGGTCGTGAGCAACATGCCAAAATCAAAGATACCCGGGAAAACGACGGCGATGGGCATCAGCAAAAGCAGGAAGATGCTCCGCGTGACAGGGATAACGGCCCAAAAACAGCCGCCGGGAAAGATGACGGCGATAACGCCAAGTCTAAAGAGGCAGCCGGTTCTGATGACAAGGCGCCCGAAGAGACTTCGTCCGTTTCCGCAAAGGCCTCCGCTCAGGATAACAAAGTCGGCGGACAATCCGACAAGGTGGAAAATAACCGGGGTGATTCCGTTGAGCAGCATGCCGAGGAAGTCATTGCCGGTTTGATTGTCGCTGCCCAGAACGCCACCGTCGCCGGCCAAGTCACGGATCAGGCTTCCAATAGTGAAGATGAAGGGTCGCAGGAACAGGTTTCCGCAGAAGGATTGCCTTTGGTCGTCGCCGATGTCGGCAGGCAAAATTCCGTAGAGGGATTATCCTCGGCTCTCGCCGCCGTCGGCAAACAAAATTCCGTTAAGAGCGGCGACAACGCCATTCTTCAGGTCAGCCCCGGTGGACAACAGGCGCAGGCTGATGTCGCCGGCAACGCCGACGCCCAGGCTCAAGGGAATAATCAGGAACAACAGCAATTGCCTCAGCAGCAGGTTAATGCCCAGGCCGCCGTCAAGGACGCTAATCCCGTCAATGCCGCCAACACGATGACGCAACAGGCCGCAGGACTCGCGAAAATGATCGGCGAGGGCAATCGCCTTGCGGTTAACGTCAATGTCGTTAACGAGGCGGCGACCGTGGTTTCCCAACCCGCCGCCGTTTTGACCTCTTCGACGTTGTTGTCCGATGACGGCGCCGACCGGCAGCAAAGCGGTCAGCCGTCATTACAAAATCAAGTCGCTACGACGATGACCACGGCGGCGGCCGGAGTCCAGACCCAGAATCAAAACCAGCAGGCTTCAATACAGAATCAGACTGTTTCAACGGCAGGAACCGAAGCGAAAGGCCCCGTTCAAGCGGCGCCGTCGGCTAATGCCGGCGGATTGCAGGCTCAGGCAGCCGGAGGCGAGAATATGCCCGTTGCCGGCCAGAGCGCTCCCGGTGAAACATCGCAGACCTTCAAGAGCGCCGCCACAGCCCAGGCCAACAACGCTCATCATGTCAACACGCCCAGGCACACGGTGATCGACCAGGTTTCGGTGCAGATCACCAAAGCCGTCAATGACGGCGTGGACAGGATCAATATCCAGCTCAGACCCGAAAACCTCGGGCGCGTTGATGTGCGGCTTGAGGTCGGTCACGACGGCCGGACGCAGGCCGTGGTCATCGTCGATAACAAGGACACCATGGAGCTATTGCAGCGCGACGCCAAAGACTTGCAGCGGGCGCTGGAGGAAGCCGGTCTTAAACTTGAAAACGACGGCTTGAGTTTCAGCCTTCGCGGACAAAAAGGTCGAGACGGCGGTGAAAAAGACAACGCCCACGGCGCCGGCAACGCCGCCGACATCGACGAAGATGAAGACGCCGAATTGATTGACAGGAATATCCCGGTCGCCGCCTACGAAGGCGGCGTCAGGGAAGACGGGCGGGTCGATATCCGCGCCTAGATGAACCCTTTGATGGAGTTTGAGAAATGATACTCGGAGGAATTTCAGGAACGCCGGCATTGGACGACGCTTCCAAAGCGAAGGCGGCTCAGGCGAAGCTTGATGACGATATGAATCGTTTCTTGAAGCTGCTGGTTACGCAGCTCAAGAATCAGGACCCCCTGAAGCCGATGGACGCCACCGAATTCACGTCTCAGCTCGTGCAGTTCGCCAGCGTTGAGCAGCAGATTTCCGCCAACGCCAACCTTGAGAAGCTTTTGGGCCTGCAACAAACCTCGCAGGTGTCCGACATGGTGAACTTTATCGGCAATACCATTGAGGCCGACGCCAAGGTCGTTCCCCTCGAAAACGGCAAAGCCGAGTTTACTTACGATCTCGACACCAAGTCCGACAAGACCGCCATTCTTATCAAGAATTCGGCAGGTCTCAACGTGTTCTCCACCGATGGCGAGAACGGGGCCGGCAAACATAATTATGTTTGGGACGGCAAGACAACGAGCGGATCGGTCGCTCCCGACGGAAGCTATACGGTCGTCGTCACCGCCGTTGACCGCGCCGGAGAAGTTCTGGGCGTCAAGCAGACCGTTTTCGGGCGCGTCACCGGCGCCGGCGCCGAGAATGGAATCGTCAGCCTGTTCATGGGCGACAGCTCGGTAACAATGGATAAGGTGCAGGCAGTCAAGGAAACGAAGAAAGCGGACGTCATTCCCTGACCTCCCGGTTCAGGTGAGTGATAAGTAAAGGATTAAAGGAGGAAAAAAATGAGTCTATTCGGTGCATTGTCTTCGGGCGTTTCAGGACTGACTTCGCAAAGCAGCGCCATGGGCGCCATTTCGGACAACATTACGAACGTCAGCACGATCGGTTATAAAAATACCAGGGTCGATTTCAAAACACTGGTGACCAAGCAGACTTCGTCCACCTTCTATTCCGCCGGCGGCGTTCAGTCGTCTCCGCGCCAGGATACCGGCGTGCAGGGCCTGTTGCAGGCATCGACGTCATCGACCGACCTTTCAATCTCCGGTCAGGGCTACTTCGTGGTCAACGAGGGCGCCGTTCCCGGCATCAATGATCAATATATGTACACCCGCGCCGGATCGTTCTTCCAGGACGACCAGGGTTATCTGCGCAATACGTCGGGCTTTTATCTGCAAGGGTGGCCGACCGACGCCGCCGGAACGGTGAAGCCGGCCAATGACTCGCTGACTATCGCCAACCAGAACATCATCTCCACCGATTATCTGGAGACGGTGAACCTCAACCGGGTCGGCGGCACGGCGACGGCGACCACGACGATCGCTATCGGCGCCAACCTGCCGGCCAATGACACCGCCGGCACGACCCACAAGACCGACGTTCAGTTCTTCGACACCCTCGGCAACGCCAATACCATGAGCTTCGTTTATACCAAGGGCACCCGCGATAATACATGGGGTCTCGGCGTCACGCCGCCTCCGGGCACCGGCGTCGTCACCGTCGAGGATGCCACGGTTCCCACCGCCCTGGTCTATTCGAGTACGGGACAGTTGGAGTTCAACATTCCCACCACGCTCGGCGATACGACCAGACGCCCGGCTCATGGGGCGACGGTGATTATCGATTCCATCACCTACCGCTTCGATACTTCCGGCGCCGCGCCGGCCGATACCGCGACGCTCGCCCAGATCGATATTTCAACCACGACCTCGCTATCCCAGGACGTGGCGGCCCTCGTCGCCAAGGTGATCGCTTCGGATACGGACTTTGATACCGTTAACAATCGAATCCAGGTCAGTTCCGGCAGTTCCACCACCGTCCTTTTCAAGGATGACGGGGCCAAGGCCATCGTTGTCGATCCGACCGGTCTGCTCGATACTTCCGGCTCCGCCATCACCAAGCAGACCTCGTCGCTTACCGCCAAAAAGCCGGACCTAGTTTACACCGATTATGAGCAGATCACGTTCTCCGGCAACATTGTCGACAACGCCGGCAACATCATGACCATTCACGGTTACACCTATGACGCCGGCGTCGAGTATGCCATCGGCGCCACCCTCGCCGCCACGTTGGCCAACCTGGAGGCGGCCATCGAGGCCACCGATCCCAGTTTTGCCGCCGGCGGCTCCCTTATCAGGTTAAGGACGGCCAACGGCACGGCAACCGGCGGTGAGTCCAACAATACGCTGGTCCTGACTTCATTAAAGAGCGGCAGTTACAATCTGGTTCTTCCGTCTGCCGCCCTTCTCGGTTGTAACGCGACCTCGCCGGACGGTCTGGTCACTTTTCACGGCACCACCACCGCCATTAACACCAAGTCGGCCCTTAACTTCACCAGCGACGGCCTGCCCCAGGAGTTCAACGTCAAGAAACTTGAGATTCTGAATTTCGCCAGCGGCGCCGCCAGCATGGACGACGGCAGTTCTTCCGCCGATAAGATAACAATCGACTTCGGCAATGTCCTTGAGGCCAACGGCATGACCCAGTTCGGCGCCGCTTTCTCGCCGACGTTCATCACCCAGAACGGCTCCAGGTTCGGCACCTTCGCCGGCGTCTCGGTCGGCGTTGACGGCGTCATGACGGCGCTGTTCGACAACGGCGAAACCCGCAAGATTTACAAGCTGCCGCTGGCCACCTTCGTCAACGTCAACCAGCTCGGAGGAAATACCGGCAACGTCTGGAACGCCACTCAGCGTTCGGGCGACTATACCCTGCGCGAAGCCGACAACGGTCCTTCCGGCCAGATCGTCCAGGGCGCCCTTGAAGCCTCGACGGTCGATATCGGCGAGGAATTTACCAAGATGATCGTCGTTCAGAGAGCCTACTCGGCTTCCGCCAAGATCATCAGCACCGCCGACGAAATGCTGGCTGAATTGATGAGGATCAAAGGATGATGAATTGATGAACTAACTTACCTACGTCCACGTCCCCCCCCAGGCCCCGGTTCAATTAAAAAGTTGACCGGGGCCTTCGTTTTTACTTGAAATGCGCCCGGTCGATCAGGCTTTCTGGTTGCCCGGTTAATAACCACAGAGGCACAGATGCGCAGAGAAGATTAAGTGAAGTTTTCTTCCTGCTTTTTTTATTTATCTCTATCTTCCTCTGTGTCTCTGAGCCTCTGTTGTCTAATTCCGGTTCTGCCGTCAAGCTCTTCCGAACCTTTCTTTTGTCCTTCACCGGGAACACGGTTGTCTC
>MIAA01000007.1:31223-39373 GCA_001830425.1 Rhodospirillales bacterium RIFCSPLOWO2_02_FULL_58_16 | reverse complement strand
GACGAACGCCTCCAGGCGCTTTATCGCAAGCAGGCTGACCCTTTCTCGATTCCGATCAGATCGCGCCTGTGCGCGGCCTTCCTCAAACGCCATCCGGAACTGATCGGAATTTAGGGCAAGGTATTCTTTGTAGCAGGGGGGGTGTGATGATATATTGACCCTTCATTTTATCTTTTTCCAATTGAACAGTCTCTTGAACAAAAACAAAGTAAAAGCATTGGTTACGGGCGGGGCCGGTTTCATCGGCAGCCATCTTGTCGAACGTCTTCTCGCCGACGGTCATCAGGTTGTCGTCATCGACAACTTTGCCTGCGGCTCATCGGATAATCTGGCCGCCGTAGCCGATAACCGGCGGTTAACGGTGCATAAGGCCGATGTCGCCCGCTTCGAGGATATTCGCCTCTTTTTTGACGGCGTTGATCGGGTGTTTCATTTGGCCGCCCTCGCCGATATCGTGCCTTCCATCCAACAGCCCATGCGTTATCACGACGCCAACGTCAACGGCACGGTTTCGGTCCTGGAAGCGGCGCGCGCCGCCGGCGTCAAGCGATTCGTCTATGCCGCGTCCTCGTCCTGCTACGGCATTCCCGATCAGTACCCGACGCCGGAAAGCGCACCGCCCCGTCCGATGTACCCCTACGCCCTGACCAAGTATCTGGGAGAGGAGTATGTAAATCATTGGCATCGCGTCTATGGGCTGGCAACGGTGGCGTTGCGCCTGTTCAATGTCTACGGCCCACGGGCGCGGACATCAGGAACCTACGGGGCGGTGTTCGGAGTTTTTCTTGCCCAGAAGCTGGCCGGCAAGCCGTTCACGGTGGTCGGCGACGGCGCCCAGACCCGTGACTTCACCTTTGTCAGCGATGTCGCCAATGCTTTCGTCATGGCCGCCGAATCAGACATTTCCGGCGAGTCGATGAATGTCGGTTCCGGTCAAACTTACAGCGTTAACAGGCTGGTCGAACTGCTGGGGGGAGAAGTTGCCTATATCCCGAAACGGCCCGGCGAGCCGGACTGCACCTTTGCCGACGCCTCCAAGATTCACCGGCTCCTGGGTTGGGAACCAAGGGTTTCCTTTGAAGACGGCGTTAATATTATGCTCAAGAATATCGACTACTGGAGGAAAGCTCCGGTATGGTCCGTAAAAAGCATTGAGGAGGCGACCGTTGATTGGTTCCGCTTCCTCGGTTCCCGTGAACATAGGGGATAATCATGGCCGGCAAGACGGGGAAGTCCAAAATAAATAATACGAATGAAACGGCGGCTCAAAACCCGTTGCAGACAAAACTCAAGACGATCGAAGAGCTTGCCGAGATCACGCGCATTGCCCGCGCCGACGGGGAAACGGTAGTCCTCGCTCACGGCACCTTCGACCTGGTTCATGTCGGACATCTCAGGCACCTGCGGCTGGCGCGGCGCGAGGGGACCATGCTTATCGTCACCATCACCGCCGACGCCTTTGTCAACAAGGGGCCGGGACGGCCGGTGTTCTCGGAACATATGCGTGCGGAAATGCTCGCCTCGCTGGATATCGTCAATTATGTGGGAATTCAGCACGCGCCGATGGCCATTGACGCCATCAAGACGATCCGCCCCGACGTTTATGTCAAGGGCGGGGAGTACAAGATTCCCGATGACGACATCACCGGCGGCATCGTTTCCGAGCGCCACGCGATTGAGGCCCATGGCGGACGGATTGTCTTTACCGAAGACATCACTTTCAGTTCATCATCGCTGATCAACCGCCATCTTTCCGCTTTCGACCCGGCTCTCGACCATTTTCTCGAAGCCGAGCGCGAGAAAGGTTCGCTGGCGGCGCTTTTGGCGTTGCTCGACAAGGTAAAGAACTTCCGGGTGCTGATTGTCGGCGACGCCATCCTTGATGACTACAAGTACGTCTCGGCCATCGGCAAGTCGCCCAAGGAACACATCATCGCCACCCTGTTCGGCAACCGGGAGATTTTTGCCGGCGGAGTATTCGCCGCCGCCAATCACATCGCCGACTTCTGCAAGGAGGTAGAGATCGTCACCGCTATCGGGCGTGACTGCAAATATGAAAAGATCATCATCAATTCGCTGAGGAGGAATGTCAGACTCCACGCCTTCCGCCGCAATGACGCGCCGACGACGCGAAAGGTCCGCTTCATTGATCAGAGCTATCTGCGCAAGATGTTCGAGGTCTACTACATGGACGATACGCCGACCTCGTCGGCCATGGAAAGCAAGATCGACCGCATTATCAATGACAGGGCGTCTGACTTCGATCTGGTGATCGTCACCGACTTCGGCCATGGGCTGATTACCCCGTCGATGGTAAAGACCATGACCGGCGCTTCCAGGTTTCTGGCGGTGAATACCCAGTCCAACAGCGCCAACATCGGCTACAACCTGATCACCAAGTATCCGAGCGCCGATTACATCTGCATTGACGCGCCTGAAGCGCGGCTCGCCTGTTCCGACCGCTTCAGCGATATCGAAACGATTGCCGGCGAATCCATTCCCAGGCGGGTGAAGTGCAAAAAGGTCATAATCACCCACGGTTCTCACGGCTGCGTCGGATACGAAGCGGGAAAGGAGGTGGTGCGGGTTCCCGCCTTCACCAAGACCGTCGTCGATACGGTCGGCGCCGGCGACGCCTTCTTTGCCGTCACCTCGCCGCTGGCCGCCGCCGGGGGAAGCATAGACCAAATCGCCTTCATCGGCAACGCGGCCGGCGCCATCAAGGTAGGAATCGTCGGCCACCGCCACTCCGTCGAGAGGGTGCCGCTGATCAAGTTCATGACGACATTGTTGAAATAGGGAGCCGGGGCGTGACAAAGATCAACAGCGTTCTGGTGACAGGCGGGGCGGGCTATGTAGGCTCGGCGCTTTTGCCGAAGTTGCTGGCGGCGGGCAAGCGGGTCACCATTCTTGACCTCTATATGTACGGCGAGGATATTTTCGCCGAGTATCGCGCCGATCCGAATCTGATCGAGATCAAGGGCGATATTCGCAGCCTGCCGACGGTAGAGCGTGCTCTGCGGGGTGTGGATGCGGTCATTCATCTGGCCTGCATCTCCAACGACCCGTCCTATGACCTTGATCCGGAATTGGGCAAGTCGATCAACTTTGACTGCTTCAGGCCGCTGGTTCAGGCCGCCAGGAGGGCCGGGGTCAAGCGCTTCATCTACGCCTCGTCATCCAGCGTTTACGGCATCAAGGATGATCAGAACGTCACCGAGGACCTGCCCCTTGATCCGTTGACCGACTATTCCAGGTTCAAGGCCCAATGCGAGCAAGTGCTGGCCGAAGAACGAACGCCCGGCTTCGTTACATTGACCCTGCGTCCCTCCACGGTGTGCGGCTATGCACCCCGCCTGCGTCTGGACCTGACCGTCAATATCCTCACCAACCACGCCATCAATAACCGCAAGATCACCGTTTTCGGGGGCGATCAGAAACGCCCCAACATCCATATTGATGACATGACCGATTTGTATGTGCATGTGCTCGATCTGCCCGATGAGACCATCGACGGCAAAGTATTCAACGCCGGCTGGGAAAACTTTTCGGTCATGCACATCGCCGAGATGGTGCGCGCCGCTCTCGGCATCGATGTCGAGATCGTAGTGACGCCGACCGACGATAACCGCTCCTATCATGTTTCCTCGGAAAAAATGCGCCGCGAACTGGGCTTCGAACCCAAACACACCATCGCCGACGCCGCCCGCGACCTTCAACGCGCCTTCGCCGCCGGCAAGATTCCCGATCCGATGACCGATCCGCGTTACTACAACATCAAGACCATGCAGCAACTGGGCCTGAAATAATGACCGGAGAGCACTCCCGCGAGTTCATGATCGACCTCTATCGGGGGCTGCTGCGCGTACGCATGGTCGAAGAGGAAATCGCCTCCCGTTACGGCGAGAAGGAAATGCGTTGCCCGGTGCATCTGTCGGTGGGACAGGAGGCCGCCGCCGTCGGCGCCTGCGCCGCCCTTAAAACCGATGACGTGATCCTGAGCACCCATCGCTCCCATGCCCATTATCTGGCCAAGGGCGGCGACCTCAAGGCGATGCTGGCCGAAATCTACGGCAAGGAAACCGGATGCTGCGGCGGTCGCGGCGGCTCCATGCATCTGGTTGACCTCAAGGCCGGCGTACTGGCGGCGTTGCCTATTGTCGGCGGCTCGATACCGATCGGCGTCGGCGCCGCCTTCACCTTTCGCAACCAGGGCAAAGGCAGGGTGTCGATGGTCTTCTTCGGCGACGCCGCAGTTGAAGAAGGCGCCTTCCACGAAAGCGCCAACTTTGCCTCCGTTCACAATCTTCCCGTCATCTTCGTCTGTGAAAACAATCTCTATTCCGTCTACACCGGCTACGCCAAAAGACAGCCTTCGAGGCCGATCACCGATCTGGCCGAGGCCCACGGCGTCAGGGCCGCATCCGGCAACGGCAATGACGTGCTGGAGGTATACAGGCTGGCATCGGAGGCGGTGGCGCGGGCGCGGGCCGGCGAAGGGCCGACATTCCTTGAACTGGCCACTTACCGCTGGCTGGAGCATTGCGGTCCCAATTATGACAACGATCTGGGGTATCGCTCCAGCGAAGAGTTCGAGAACTGGCGCGACCATTGTCCGCTGAAGCACCATCGTCGCCTGCTTAAGGAGATGGGATTGTTGAGCGATGAGGAGGAGGCGACGATCCGCCACAAAATTCAAAGCGAGATCAAGGACGCCTTCAAGTTCGCCGAATTATCTCCCTTGCCGGCGACAGAAACGGCGGGTGATCATGTCTACGCCTGAGCGCATCCTTACCTTCAGCGCGGCCATACGCGAAGCCTTCGACGTATGCCTGGAGCGTGACCCCGGCGTCTACCTGATGGGCGAGGGAGTCACCGATCCCAAGGGCATTTTCGGAACCACCCTGGGGCTGCTTGAAAAATACGGACCCGACCGCATCGTCGAAATGCCGACATCGGAGAACGGCATGACCGGCGTCGCCATCGGCTCGGCGCTGATGGGACAACGCCCGGTAATGCTGCACCAACGGGTGGATTTCGCGCTGCTGGCTTTTGACCAGATCGTCAACAACGCCGCCAACTGGCGCTACATGTACGGCGGCAAGGGCGGCAATGTGCCGATGGTGATCCGCGTCGTGATCGGCCAGGGCTGGGGTCAAGGCGCCCAGCACGCCCAGTGCCTGGAGCCGCTGTTCGCCCACATCCCCGGCCTGAAGGTGGTGATGCCGACGACAGCCGGCGACGCCAAGGGCCTGATGATCGCCGCCATCGAAGACCCGAATCCGGTGATCTATATTGATCATCGCTGGCTGCACAACACCACCGGCGTGGTGCCCGAAGGACACTATGTTCGCCCGTTAAAGAGCGGACGGACGGCGCGGGAAGGACGCGACGTTACCGTCGTCGCCACCTCTCACGCGGTGATCCAGGCCTTGCGCGCCGCCGAAGTGCTGGCGGAAGCCGACTGCGCCGTCGAAGTCATCGACCTTATGGTCCCAAGGCCGCTGGACATGGAAGCCGTCAACAAGTCGGTGAGCAAGACCGGAAGGCTGCTTACGGTGGATACCGGCTGGCGCACTTTCGGCATCGGCGCCGAGATCGTCGCCCGGATCAGCGAAACCAACTTTGCCGGGTTGAAAGCGCCGCCCCGACGGCTGGGCCTTCCCGATCATCCCACGCCGAGCAGCCGCTCCCTGGTCATCAATTACTACCCGCGCGCTGAAACGATTATCGAAGCCGTCGGCGCCATGATGAATCTGGACATGGAAAAAATTCTGAAAATCCAGAACCGCCTGTTCGCCGAACGCGCCAAACTCCCCATCGATATTCCGGACTCATCGTTTACCGGGCCGTTTTGAGTTCTTTGATGAAAATAGATTACGAGAAAATGGCGGCGGACTATGACAACGGTCTGTTTACCCGGTTGCGCAGTTTCGGCCCGGCGGCTGATTTTCTGGAGACCTGGGTTCCCGACGCCGATGACATAAAGAGTATTTGCAATATGCTGGATGCGGCGGCTGTCGCCGGTCGGCGGGACATGGCTATTTTCATCGGCCGGCAAACGGCGGAGAGCATAGATCAAGGACGACTGCTGAAAGCCGCCGGGGATTTCGGCGCCGTCCATATGGAGCCTGACGGCGAGGGGCTGCTGTTGACGGTTTCCGCCGTCCGGCGATGCGCCGACAAGGAAAAAACCGGATTCAGGAAAACCGGCGGGTATGTAAAAAAAGCCGAAACTTTCAGCAAGGTCCGGGATATATCCGCCGGACGGGAAATTAAACGCGCCGACCATATTGGCGCCCACTACCGCAAGGCCGTAGAGGCCGCCGGCCGAGACCTTCGCTTCGAGGGATTCCTGAGCGGCAGGAAAGGCTACGTTATCGCCGAGGGCGAACATGGCGGAGCAAGGTTAATGTTGCTGGTGGACAGGGATGATCATTCCATATCGCGGGCGTCTCATAACGGCGCCTCGACGGCCATCGAGAAGGCGTTGCTGGACAGGTTGTGCGCCCTTATCGAGGGTAAGCCGATCCAGGAAGCCGGCGATCACGGGGTGATCCGGCTGGAATTCGACCTGCGCGACAAGTCGATGGAACGTCCTCTCGCCGGCATCGTCATGGCCGACGCCGCCGACGCCGCCTTTCTCCTGCCCCTCAAGCTGGTGCGCGACGCCCTTGAGGATTACCGGCGCAAGACCGGCTATGTAAGCACCGACAACACTTACGATCCGGGTCCCTCCGAGGAATGGAAGGACATGCCCGACGATGAGCGCCGCCGCCGCCTTAACGACGCCATTGCCAGGATCGCCGAGGAAAACAATTTCCCGGCTGAAGATGTGCGGGTGACGGCCATTGAACACCATGTGCGCGTCGTCATCAGGTTCAACGGCGCCCTTGAACACGCCGACAAGCAACGCTGCCTGATGATCCTGGAAACGGGGATCAAAGACATGGTTGACGGACGCCTTGAACTGTTCCAGGAGGAGATCAGGGACAACAACAGGCTGCGACGGCTCAGCGGGGAAAGGACGGCGCCATGACGGCGATGACCGACCACGCCGAGCTGATCCTCGACGGCACCAAGATCGCCTGGCACATGGACCGGGTAAGAGCCTGGGAGCGGGGCGAGCGCATCGCTCCGATAACCATCGACATGGCGTTGACCCGCGCCTGCAATTACGCCTGCGAGTTCTGCTACGCGATGTTGCAG
This sequence comes from Rhodospirillales bacterium RIFCSPLOWO2_02_FULL_58_16, assembly GCA_001830425.1. Taxonomy (NCBI): domain Bacteria; kingdom Pseudomonadati; phylum Pseudomonadota; class Alphaproteobacteria; order Rhodospirillales; species Rhodospirillales bacterium RIFCSPLOWO2_02_FULL_58_16. The sequence goes on along the minus strand of MIAA01000007.1, from coordinate 32,164 downwards.
GAAAACACCCGCAAGGTTATCAACCGCAAGGTCATCTTCGACTTCCTTGAAGACTGCGCCGAGATCGGGGTCAAGGGGATCAGTCTGGTTTCTGACGGCGAAAACACCATCTCGCCGGTTTTTGTCGATACCGTTAAACGGGGAGCGGAACTGGGCCTGTCGATGGCGGTCGGCACCAACGGCTTTGTGCTGACCAAGCGCCGCCTGGAGGAAGTGCTGCCGTATCTTACCTATTTGCGCGTCAATATTTCCGCCGGCGAGCGCAAGCGTTACGCCGAGATCATGGGGGTCAAGGAAAGCTGGTTCGACCGGGTGTGCCAGAACATCCGCGACATGGTGGAAATCAAGAAACGGGACGGGCTTCCCGTCACCATCGGCCTCCAGATGGTGCTGATGCCCCAGTACGAGGACCAGATTCTTCCCCTGGCCATGCTGGGCAAGGAACTGCGCCCCGACTATCTGGTCATCAAGCACTGCTCGGACGGCGAGGACGGCAATCTGGGCGTCGATTACGGCGCCTACGGCAAGCTGTATGACAAGCTGCATCAGGCCGAGGCGTTGTCCGACGACGGCTATGAGGTCTCGGTGAAATGGTCAAAGATCGAAGCCAAGGGCAAGCGCGACTACCAGCGCTGCTACGGCGCGCCGTTCATCGTCCAGCTTTCCGGCTCCGGTCTGGTGGCGCCGTGCGGCATGTTGTTCAATGAGCGCTACAAGAAGTTCCATATCGGCAATATCTGCGAGCGACGCTTCAAGGATATCTGGGCGTCCGACCGCTACTGGGAAGTGATGAACTACCTGGCCTCGCCCAGATTCAACGCCCAGAAGATGTGCGGCTCCCTGTGCCTTCAGCATAAGGTGAACGAAGCGCTGGACGCCTATAAAAAGGACCAGATTATCCTGGAAACTCCGTCCGGCCCCCCGCCCGAGCATCTGAATTT